>CACIRZ010000080.1 GCA_902589185.1 uncultured SAR116 cluster alpha proteobacterium | reverse complement strand
TTGACTGTTCCTGTTGCCATTTTTTTTCCTTCTCTTAACTCTTCATAAATAATAAAAAGAGTGTCTTGTTAGTAATAATTTATTAAAAAACATGGCTTATACATTCATGAACTTAATAAACACTTAATTATATTTAAAATATCTAATTATAGCAAGATTCAATTAAAGTAACTTTTTTTAATATTCTAGCTCTTGTGCTTTAATCAATGAGGTAACAACAGAATTATATGGTGTATTGATGTTATTTTTTTTGCCCAAGGTAACTACCATCCCATTAATTGCGTCAATTTCGCATAGTTTTTTTGCTTCAATATCTTGAAGCATAGAAGGTTTAGAGTGAAGAAGTTTTTTACCAAACTCTGTAATGTACTCAACTGTATTTTCGAAAGTGAAATTAACTTTTTTTAAATCACCCATTTTTCTTGCTTCTAATGCACAACCTTTAGCTATGTCAAACATATATTCATTATTCATTACTTCTCCGAGAGTTTTTCTGAATATTGAGCAAGAACCACTCCATGCCACATTACAAATAAACTTTTCCCATATTAATTGTTCTATATCAGCAAATGCCTTTGCATTAAAACCAGCATTACCCCATAAATTTACTAATTTTTCTAATCTTGGAGTTATTCCTCCATTCATTTCACCTATTCTAATCATACTCATATTATTGTGATGTGCATGTCCAGGACCTTTCATTGCAGCTCCAAAACCTTGGGCAACACCTAGAAGAATATTATTTGTAGGCATATATTTAGCAATTCTCTCTCCAGCACCAAGTCCATTTTGAATAGTCAAAATTAACGTGTCATCATTAGTAATTTTACTTAACTTTGACGCTACTGTGCCAACACCAGAAGCTTTTGTTGCAATTATAAATAATTCATACCCTTTCGCATCTTCGATATTGCTTGATACATTAATATTTCTAACAACATTGTCTCCACTAAAACCAGACACTCTTAATCCATTATTTTTTATAGCTTCAATATGTTCTTCCCAAATATCAATTACTAAAATCTCATTATTATTTTTGGAAAGAAAAGATGCATATATCGATCCCATTGCACCAGCACCAATTACTGCTATTTTCATTTTTTATACTCCTTTATTGCCTAATAAAAGTTCCGTTATTTAATTCGGTAATAGCTTGCTCAATTTCTTCGTTTGTATTCATTACAATTGGTCCGTGCCACGCAACAGGTTCTTGAATTGGATTTCCAGAAACTAAAAGAAATCTTACACCTTTATTTCCTGAAAGAAGTTTTACTTCATTACCTTTATCAAAAGTAATTAAGGTTTTGTTACCACTCATATCCCTAATTGTGTACTCTCTATTATTTATTGATTTCTCAATTTTTATTCCTTTAGGATCAGAAGAATAATCAAACTTTGCAGTACCCTCAAAAATATAGGCAAAACAATTGTCGTAGGTTGGAATTGGAAAACTCTTTATTTTATTTGGGGGTACATAGATATCAAAATATTGTGGGTTTGAAGCTATTCCTTTTATTATGCCCTTATACCCTTTATAATCACCAATTATAATTTTAATAATTGTTCCATCGTCTTCATGAATTATTTTGATATCCCCTGATTTAATATCCTGATAATTTGGATTTGTCATTTTAAGGCTTGAAGGTAAGTTAGCCCACAATTGAAAACCATGCATTTCACCTTTAATATTGCCTTTAGGCATTTCCTGGTGAAGTATTCCTGAACCAGCTGTCATCCACTGAACATCACCATCAGATAATTCTCCTGAGTTTCCTAAACTATCTTTGTGTTCGACAGAACCCTTTAAAATATAAGTTATGGTCTCTATTCCTCTATGAGGATGCCAAGGAAAACCCATTTGATAATCTCTAGGATCATTATTTCTGAAATCATCTAATAATAGAAATGGATCAAACTCACTTGTATTTCCAAATCCAAAAGCTCTATCCAATCTTACGCCTGCACCTTCAAGAACGGATCTTGAAATTTTTTCATTTATAATTGGTCTCATAGACATGAAATTTCCTCAAAAAAGTATAAATTAAAATTA
>CACIRZ010000079.1 GCA_902589185.1 uncultured SAR116 cluster alpha proteobacterium | reverse complement strand
GGAGACTGGTTCTCGTGCTGTACCAATTTATCAGACAACATCTTATGTTTTCAATAGTACAGAAGAAGCAGCGTCTTTGTATAATATGGAGGTTGGTGGACATTTATATACTAGAATATCAAATCCTACAGTTGCAGCACTCGAGCAGAGGTTAGCAGCTCTTGAAGGTGGAGCAAGTGCGCTTGCATGTTCAAGTGGAATGGCTGCAATGCATCTTGTGGTTTCAGCAATTTGTAGTAGTGGGGATCATATTGTTGCATCAAGTAAAATGTATGGAGCAAATATTAATTTACTTCAGCATACTATGCCTCGTTTTGGTGTTAATACCGACTTTGTTAATCCCAATGATCCAGAAGCAATTAAGAGTGCAATAAAATCAAATACAAAATTAGTATTTGGAGAAGTTATTGGTAACCCAGGATTAGATATTATGGATGTTCCAGAAATTGCTAAAATATGTAATTCAAAAAATATCCCTCTAGTACTAGACGCTACTTTTAATACTCCATATTTAATGCAGCCATTTAAGCACGGAGCTAATATTATCGTTCATTCACTTACTAAATGGTTAGGTGGTCATGGTATCGCGATAGGAGGTGCTATTGTCAATGGTGGTAACTTTGATTGGGGAGATAAAGACAAGTTTCCTACAATTTCAGGACCACATTTTGCTCTAGGTGGTATAAGTTTTTGGGAAGAATTTGGTCCATCTGCTTTAATAGCAAAAATAAGAGCAGAAGGTATGTATAATTTTGGACCTTCTTTATCACCTACTAATGCATTCCATTTAATGCAAGGAATTGAAACGCTACCTTTGAGGATGAAAAAACATATTGAAAATACTCACTCTATATTAGATTTTTTAGTAAATCACGAAATGGTAGAATGGGTAAAACATCCAGATTTAGAAACACATCCTGACCATGAAGTAGCTAAAAGAATATTACCCAAAGGATCTGGGTCAATCGTTGCTTTTGGCATTAAAGGTGGACGTGAAGCAGGGAAGGCATTTATTGAATCTGTACAATTAGCTTCACATTTAGCAAATGTTGGTGATGCTAAAACATTACTTATTCATCCAGGGAGTACAACTCACTCTCATTTGAGTTCTGAAGCAATGAAAGAGGGTGGATTAACGGATGACATGATAAGACTTTCAGTTGGATTAGAAGATATTAAAGACATTACAAAAGACTTTGAAAGAGGTTTCAAGGCCGTTAAAAAGCTTAATAAGTAGGAATTATCATGATCATTAATTTTAAAGGTGCTAAGACTTATTTAGGTACAGGTGGTAAAAGCTTAGACATTAATAAAAGGACTTTGTGTTTTTTACACGGGTCGGGTCAAAATCATTTGAGCTTTATTCAACAGGCTCGTTTTTTTGCTTATAAAGGGTATTCTGTAATTGTCCCTGATATGCCAGCTCATGGATTTTCTGATGGTAATCCTTGCAAATCAATAAAAGAAAATGCTGAATGGATAAATGACTTATTAGTTAAACTAAATCTTAAAGACGTGGTTGTTATCGGACATTCTCAAGGATGTTTAGTAGCCCTAGAATTGAATAGGATTTTAAAAAATTCTATAGAATCACTAATATTTGTTGCGGGCTCAAATGAAATTCCAGTTAATCAATTTTTATTAGATCTTTCAAAAGAAAATCCACAAAAAGCCTCTCAAATGATGGTTACTTGGGGACATGGAATTGATGGCGACATGTCAATTAATAAATGGCCAGGACATTCCCATTATGGAGAAGGTAATAATATAATGTGCATGAATAAACCAACAGCTTTAAAGTATGATTTACATTCTTGTAATGATTACTCAGACGGAATAGATGCTGCAAAAAATATCAAAGTCCCAGCATTGGCTGTTTTAGCAAAAAATGATCAAATGACACCATTAAAATCAGGCTTGAAATTTGTAGAAATTATAAAAAATTGTGAAACTCACATTCTTGATTGCGGTCATTTTCTTCCATCTGAAAGGCCTATGGAATTAAACTCAATAATAAATTCTTTTCTTTCAAAATTAAAATAATTTTCAAATAGGGATTTTGTAAATTAAATGAACGAAA
>CACIRZ010000078.1 GCA_902589185.1 uncultured SAR116 cluster alpha proteobacterium | reverse complement strand
GAGAGTATACCAATAAAATCTCTGAAAGAGTCTATTGAAAAAATCATTTTAAGAGAAGGAAAAACACTTTCTAAATATGGACTTGAAAGTGGTCCACAAGGTTATCTGCCTTTGAGAAAGTTTATATCAAAACAATTAAATCTTAGTGCTCAAATTGTAAGTAGTGAAAATGAAATTCTTGTTGTTTCTGGATCTTTGCAAGCTCTAGATTTAGTAAATGAAACTTTTCTCAGAAAAGGGGATACAGTTATAATTGAGGAAGAAAATTATGGTGGAACTATTTCAAGATTAAAAAGGTTGGGAGTTAATATGGTTGGGATTCCCTTAGAGCATGATGGAATGAATGTTGAGATTCTCAAGAAAACTTTGTTAGATCTTAAAAATAAGAAAATTAAGCCAAGATATATTTACACAATCCCAACAATTCAAAATCCAACAGGAACCGTGATGTCGGTAAATAAAAGAAAAATTCTTATAGATTTATCAAAGCAATTTCAAATTCCAATTTTTGAAGATGATTGTTATGCGGATCTTCTTTATGAAAAAGAAAGACCTCCAGCAATTAAATCTTTTGATAAAGAAGGTTACGTAATTTATTGTGGTTCATTTTCAAAATCAATTGCACCAGCTTTGAGGGTGGGCTATTTAATTGCAGATTGGAATATTTTATCTAGAATTTTGCCATATAAAACTGATGCAGGAACAGGTTCTTTAGAGCAGATGGCACTTGCAGAGTTTTGTCAATTAAACTTCAATTCTCATGTTAAAATGCTTAGATCTGAGCTACAAAAAAAATCAGAAGCTATTTGTTATGCTTTTGATAAATATTTTGGCTCATCTGCTGATTATAATAAACCTGATGGAGGAATTTTTATTTGGGTTGATATGCCTGAAAAAGTCGATACATCTCGTCTTTATGAATTAGCACTAAAAGATGGTGTTGCTATAAATCCAGGTAATGAATGGTCAATTAATCCAAATGGTAAACATAAAATGCGACTTTGTTTTGGTAATCCTTCAATTAAAGAAATTGATGAGGGTATAAAACTTTTGGCTGAAATTTGTAGAAAAGAATTTGGGGTGCCAACAAAGATTGCTAATTTATAGTTTCAATTCATGGACTTTATTTCTAATATAGCTGAAGAAAAACTTTGTGGATCTTCTTGAGGAACATTATGCCCTACGTTTGGTAATACTTGGTGTCTAATGTGATTTGAAAATTTTTGTTTTATCTTTTTGATATTTGATAGTCCTGTAACTCCGTCAGTTTCACCATCTATAGTAATACTTGGCACTGAAATTATTGGTTGTTTTGATAATTGATCCTCAATTTTATCAAATTTTAAGTCTCCTTTTTCTAAAGCAAATCTATGTCTGTAACTATGAATAACGATGTCTACAAAGTCAGAATTCTCAAATGAGTTAGCACTTAAATCATATTCTTCATTACTAAACTTCCATGACGGAGACCAGGTTTTCCATAAATATTTTATAAATTCATGACGTTGATTCTTAAGACCGTTTCGTCCTCTTTCGCTATGAAAAAAATATTGATACCACAATTTTTGTTCTATTTCTGGATTAGCAGGAATGGACGAGTTCATAATATCTTGAATATTATAACCATTACATGAAACTAAACCTAAACACCTTTCAGGATATAGGGCGGCAACAATGCAAGCAGCCCTTCCACCCCAATCATAACCTCCTAAAATTGAATTATTTATTTTAAGGGCATCCATTAATTTTAATAAATCAAAACCAAGCGCAGCTTGTTGGCCTGAACGTAGAGTGTCATTTTGTAAAAAATATGTTCTTCCATAACCCCTTAAGAAGGGAACAATAACCCTACAATTTGATTCTAATAATAATGGAACTACTTCTTTGAATGCGTGAATATCGTATGGGAAGCCATGAAGAAGAATTACAGGCACACTGTTTATTGAGCCAGCCTCGAAGTAGCTAATATTTAGATCTCCGGCATCTATAGTTTTCAAACTTTTTATCAATTTTTAAACATCTTTAATTATACAGAATTTAGGGGTAAGTTATTTTTTGTTTTAACTCTTCCTAGCGCAAA
>CACIRZ010000077.1 GCA_902589185.1 uncultured SAR116 cluster alpha proteobacterium | reverse complement strand
TGAGGGTAAAGTAGCTCTTGTTACCGGAGGGTCAAGGGGCATTGGCGCTATGATAGCTGAGGGGTTTGTGAAAAATGGTGTAAAAACTTACATTACTTCAAGAAAATCAGAACAATGTAATAATAAAGCAGATGAACTATCTAAATTTGGGGAATGTATTTCTATACCTGCTGATTTAACTGATATGAATGAGATGGACAAATTAGTGAACCATATTAAAGAAAATGAAAAACAATTAAACTTCTTAATTAATAATGCTGGAGCAGCATGGGGCGCATCCTTTGACGAATTCCCTGAAAATGGCTGGGACAAAGTTATGGATACTAATGTAAAATCAGTGTTTTTTTTAACTCAAAAATTAGCAAAAATCTTAGAACAATCTGGAAATAATTCAGATCCTTCAAGAGTAATAAATGTTGGCTCTATCGATGGAATAGGTATTCCAAGAGCAGAGACGTATTCCTACCCTGCTTCAAAAGCTGCAGTACATCAACTTACTCGCGTTTTGGCTAACAGGTTAGCTCATAGAAACATTAATATTAATGCCATAGCCCCAGGTCCCTTTCAAAGCAATATGATGGCACATACTCTTGAAGAATATGGTGAACAAATCAAATCATCTGTTCCGAGAGGTCGTATTGGTATCCCAGAAGATATGGCAGGAACTGCTATATTCCTTTGCTCAAAAGCAAGTTCTTACATTACTGGATCAATAATTCCAGTAGATGGCGGCTCTTTAATTGCAAGAAGACACATGGAATAATCTAAATTAATTTCCACCAGACGAATATTGACTTATAAATATAATTGTAGGGTAGTTTAAAGATTTATTAAAAAGGCAGATTATTTCTGCCTTTTTAATATTGATTTTTTATGAAAACATATCTGTAGTTATACCTTCATACCAGCCTATAGATTCTTCGTAAGTTGCTTTTCTAAGGCCACTGTCTTCACCTTTTTTAGAAATAAAGCCACTAGTTTTATCTATTTTTTCAGCTGTTGCTTTATAGCTTGCACCAACTTTTATACCGTCGTTTGTTGCAACTAAGGACCAACAGGTATTTGCGAAACGAGGAGTAAATACTTTACTACCTGTTAGGCTTCCTCTTATGTGGTTCGCAGCAACTTTAGCTTGACTGTTAGCAGAAAAACCAGATTTAGGCATTGATTTAGCAATTGATGCATCACCAAGAACATAAATATTCTCGTCAGCTTGTGCTTGCATAGATCCAGGAACGATTGGGCACCAATCACCTTTGTTTACACCAGCATTCATTGCTATACTTCCAGCTTTTTGAGCAGGAACAACACTTGCAGCATCTGCTTTAAAAGTATCTAAATCAGTTTCAAATTCCATTGTGGCAACATTAATATTTTTAATGCCTCCGTGAGTTTCTGCACTTATCCATTCAATCATTCCAGGATAATGTTTTTGCCAACCTTCCATAAATAAGCCTTGTTTAGAAAACTTATTTTTAGGATCTAAAACTACTATTTTAGCAGTAGGATTAGATTTTTTAAATTGATGAGCAATCATTGAAACTCTCTCATAAGGTCCAGGTGGGCAACGATATGGGTTTGGTGGAGGCACCATAACAAATGTCCCACCTTTCTTCATTCCTTTAACCTGATTCTTTAACAATTGAACTTGTGTACCAGATTTCCATGCGTGTGGCATTTTAGACTGTGCTTCTGCGGAGTAACCATTTACACTTTCAAACTTAAGATCAATTCCAGGTGAAATTACAAGTTTGTCATATGATATACTTTCTCCGGAACCTAAGTTTACTTTTTTAGCAGCATTGTTAACTGATAAAGCCCATTCATGAACCATATTTACTCCATGATTTACTGCTAATCCATAATAATTATGACCAATAGAGCCATAAGCTCTAAAATCACCTAGGTAAAGGTTAGAAAAGAAACATGTATAGTATCTCTTTGAGGCCTCAACTAAGGTGACGTCTATTGCGCCTTTTGAATCCTTTGCTATATACTTAGCTGCAGTTGCTCCACCAGCTCCACCACCAATTACAACAACCCTTGGCAATGCACCAAATGCAAGGGATGGGACTGATAAAGATGCAGCAGCTATTGTAGCTCCC
>CACIRZ010000076.1 GCA_902589185.1 uncultured SAR116 cluster alpha proteobacterium | reverse complement strand
TCAAAATGGTCACGAATTTGCATAATTAATGATTATAGTAATGAGATTTAGGATAATGATTTACAAATTCTACAAAATTCTGTTGTTTATGACAGTATCAATTTTTTTTACAACTCATGCGTTTAGTGAAACAAAATTGTTGGGTACAGAAAAATATTGGAAAGCTTATTCAACCAAAATAGATAAAACAAAAACCTGTTTTATTACATCTGAGCCAATAAAGACTGAAGGTAAATTTAATAAAGACAATAGAGGAAAACCTTATGTTTTTGTAACAAATATAAAAAATGGAACTAATCATGAGGTATCTATTAAGGCAGGTTTTAACTTTAAAAAAAATAAAGATGTAATTTTTGATGTTGATGGAAATAAAACAAAATTATTTCCAGTTGATGACAGAGCATGGTCTGAAAGTACTAAAGTTGATAGATTTTTGGTTCAATCAATGAGGAGGGGACAAAAATTAATAGTTACTGGAATATCTACTCCTGGCAACAAAATTATCGACACTTATTCATTGTCAGGTTTTACAAAAGCACTCAGATTAATTGACAAAAGTTGTTCTTAAGCAAAAACAATTTATGAGATATTTATAATGTTTAAACAGGATCTTATTGATTTTAGTTTTGCCGAATTACAAAATTTTTGTAAAGATAAAAACCTGCCAAAATTTAGAGCTTCTCAGATTTGGAGATGGATGTATTGTTTTGGAATTAAATCATTTGATGAAATGAATAATATCTCAAAGTTAACTAGGGAATTATTACATGATATTTCTTTAATTTCCAGACCTCAAATTTCTGAAATGCAAATTAGTACAGATGGTACCATAAAATGGTTGATAAAATTAAAAGATAATTCTGAAGTAGAGACAGTGTTTATACCACAGGATGATCGTGGAACTGTTTGCCTTTCTAGTCAAGTAGGTTGTACTCTCAATTGCTCATTTTGTCATACTGGAACACAAGCTCTAGTTAGAAACCTGACATCAGGTGAAATTATCGGACAGTTGATGATTGTCATGGACTATTTAAATGATTGGCCTTCAGGAAAGAATAATAGAAAAGTAACAAACATTGTTATGATGGGTATGGGAGAACCGTTACTTAATTATTATGAAGTTTGCAAAGCAATAAAGATTATGATGTCTGATGATGGTATTGCCATTTCAAGAAGAAGAATTACTTTATCCACATCAGGGATTATTCCAAATATTGAAAAAACTGGAATTGAGTTAGGTGTTAATTTAGCTATATCACTTCATGCTGTTAATGATGAATTGAGAAATAAATTAGTTCCAATTAATAAAAAGTATAATTTAGAAACATTGATAAAGTCTTGTAAAAATTATCCTAAATTATCTAATTCCAGAAGAATTACGTGGGAATATGTAATGTTAAAAGATGTGAACGATACATCTGAAGACGCTATCAATCTAATAAAATTAATTAAAGGCATACCATCTAAGATAAATTTAATTCCCTTCAATCCCTGGCCAGGGTCGTTATTTGAGACATCAACTCAGAAAAATATTGATAACTTTGCTAAAATTTTGATGGATGCCGGATTTGCTTCACCAATAAGAAAGCCAAGGGGACAAGATATTTATGCTGCTTGTGGACAGTTAAAGTCAAATAGTGAAAAAATAAGAAAATCTCAAATTAATAAGCTTGTGCCAATTCATAACTTTTAAAATATTAAATTTTTGTGAAACTATTGCTTTAGGGCACATTAAGTATTACATTAATATATATAAATTTAATTATTTAAAAGGATAATAATTACATGAATAATAATCGCTTTATGTCAAGCTCAAATGCTCAAGCAACCCAAATTGATTTGGGCCTTAGATCATACATGCTTGGTGTTTATAATCATATGACAACTGCCCTAGCTTTGACAGGATTAATGGCTATGGGATTAAATTTTCTTGCCATATCAAATGGTGCATTAACACCCATTGGTGAATTATTTTTCTTAAGTCCACTTAAGTGGGTTGTTATGTTAGCGCCATTAGGTATGGTATTCTATATCTCAGCAAAGCTAAACAGTATTTCTGCTGAAAAGGCTAGAAACTTATTTTACATATATGCTGGTCTAATGGGTCTGTCTTTATCTTCGTTGTTGCTAATTTATACTGGTGCATCTGTAG
>CACIRZ010000075.1 GCA_902589185.1 uncultured SAR116 cluster alpha proteobacterium | reverse complement strand
TTTTAATACTACAGTTGCTAAAGTAGGATCAAATGTTCAAGCAAGTAAGTTATCTCTTGATTCAGCATCAAGCACATTAGATGCAGCAGAGGCAAGTCAAAGTGAATTTGCTGGTGTTAATTTAGATGAAGAAGCCGCTCACTTACTTGAGTTTCAACAAGCATACCAAGCTTCGGCACGAATTTTGCAAACTGCTAAAGAAATGTTCCAATCTCTAATAGAGGTTGTTTAATAATTGAAGTGGTTTTAAAATGCAGATAAGTTCAAAATTATTTAATCAACAGCAATTAAAACAATTTTCCTCAACAACCGAAGAATTGCAAGATCTTCAAAATAAAATTGCTACTGGTGAAAATATTTTAAGGGCCTCTGATGATCCGGTTGGATCTGTTGAATTATCCGGCCTAAATGTTGTTAAAAAACAAATTGAACAATATGAAAGAAATGTTAATTCAGCAAATGATAGGTTATCATTAATAGATAAAAATTTAGAAAACTTATCAAATGTTTTTATAAGAGTTCAGGAATTGATTATTCAGGCTTCAAGTGATGTATTAGGTGCATCAGATAGAGAAGCAATTGCTATTGAAGTTGATCAAATGAAAGAAGAAATATTCAGTTTAGCTAATGCACAAGATAGCAATGGAAGTTTTTTATTTAGTGGTTACAAAACAAATACTATTCCTTTTGTAAAAGATTTAGCTGGAAAAATAAATTATAAAGGAGATAGGGGTATAGCATCTTTATCTATTTCAGAGTCTAGAGTTATGGAAACAACTCTCGATGGTGGAACTTTATTCCAAGCTGTAAAGGGACCATCAGGAGAGAATGTATCAATTTTCCAAATATTAGAAGATATTAGCTATTCAATAAGAACGGCTTCTGGTGGAGTTGATTCAGTTAAATCTACAGGGGTAGCAGAGCTAACTTTTGAAAACGAAAACCCTGGTACTTGGACTTTTGATTTAAAAGGTAATTTAGGCACAGCAACAATCACTGCTGAAATTACAGGTGAAGATCCTGCAGAGTTTGTAAGACAAATCAATTTAGGAAACACTGGTGTTGTTGCAACTATAATGGATGATGGAAAAACTATTAAATTAACTGATTCAGTTAATGGGCCAATGGAAATTAGTAATCTTTCAGTTTATGGAATTGATACTGCCGAAAAAGATCCTTCTTCATTTTTTAATGTTCAACCAACAGACGGAGTTGGAAACAACATAGGCGGTGTTCAAAAGTTATATGATAATGATCAATTACCATCAAAACAACTAGATAATGTCGCTTCTACTCAAGTACATATTGCAAATAATAGAGGAGAAATTGGAGCTAGAACTAATTCTCTTGAAAGACAAGTAGAGCTTTTAGCTAATAGAAGATTAGGTGTAGAAAAAGATGTAAGTGATTTGAAGGATGCAGATCTTGCAGCTTTAGTTACAAATTTACAAAGCATGTTAACGTCTATGCAAGCTAGTCAGCAATCATTTGTAAAAATTTCACAATTAAATTTATTTGATTATTTAAGATAGTTGAAGATTTAAAATAATTCAGTTTCTTGACTAATGACTTCACCTATCCAGTCAATATCTTCTACATCTGTAATTAACCATCCTGGTTCTGACTTAGGAAGTGCCTCATTTCTAATGCTAAAAACTGTAGCTTTGAATATTTTAAAGCATTTGTCTGAACCATAGTCCTTTACCTTTGTAGGATTAAAAGCAGACGAAAACATTCCAGATAATTTTCTTTCACTTCCACCTGATTCATATTTAACTCTGTAATGAATGTAGTCATTTATGTAATTTACTGCGTCCTCACCGGCATTTATCTCAGACAAAAATTGTAGAATATTTTCAGCTAAAACCATTATTTCTTCAAACTTAACTTCATTAAATCGTTCAGAAATCGCTGTTGAATATTTCCTTGAAATGGCAGCAATAGAACTATTTGAAGATAAAAATTCTTTACTGGTCTGTGCAGCAAATGTAGAGTAAATCCATTCAGGGCAAAATTTTGACATTTTATCACCTATAAATACAAAATAATGGTATCAATATATATGATAAATATACTTTTTTGTAGCTAAATCAATAGTAATATTATTTAATTTTTTTCCATCCATCCAATATTTCGTCAATTGGCGGTATTGCATCGTAAACAAGCTTGGAATCCCTTTTTGTAAAACCTTTCATAATTCCA
>CACIRZ010000074.1 GCA_902589185.1 uncultured SAR116 cluster alpha proteobacterium | reverse complement strand
TCAATAATTATAAAAGACAAAATACAAAAAGGCAGACAAAAGATGAGCATCTTTACTCCTTTTTCATTATATTCTAAGGTAGTAATTGCAGTTGAATACGCAGGAATAATGGCGGTAGCTCACTGGTAGAGCATCTCGTTGCCAACGAGGATGTCGAGAGTTCGAAACCCTTCGCCCACACCAAATGATGTGTTTCACCTTCCATAAGGAGTTGATGTGTAAGCTCTATACTTAATTTATGTATTTCAATATCTATCTCAATAGGCACAAAAGGTCTACCGTTTGGTCTACCCTAAATGTCACACTAAACAATTCGCTACGAAGTGTTAACTATTGATAGTTAGAGAAACGTAAGTGATAAATATCTCTTTCAAAGAAAGTGGTAACTGCGATTTAAGATTTGTATTGATTACCTTCAATTTGGTTATGACAAACATCTATTGCTTTTTCAATTTGTGAAGAAAGTATAAAGTCCTCTTCATACTTAATTAACATACCTGCAAGCGTGCTTACTTCAACTAGTGACATGTTACCTGGAAATAATCCTTTAAAACCTTCCATTCTAGACTTTACATAAGTATCCCTTCTCCATCCCATACAACTGTATGTATATCTTTGGATTGGTTCTAAGTCCTGTGTTTTTTCAAACGGTTTACTGGGGTCAAAATTAAGAGGTTTATTTCCAATACAACAGTGCTGATATAAAGTATTAGCAGCCATTACACAGTCTACCTGAGGATCACTTAGACGTGTACCACAATTTTTAATATCTTCTATAGACTGAAGAGGACTTACACTATTGACCCATAGAATAGATTCACAAAAAGGAAGCTCATCAAAGAGAAAATCTATTACCATATCTGTTGTTGCATTATCACCAGCTAAATTTTCACTTCTTTTTAAAAACTCAACCTGATTACAGTTTACAAGTTGTTCAAAAAACGGATCATCACTACTTATGATTACTTTATCAAAAATACCAGAAGCTAAACACTTATCTCTTGCAATTTCAACTAAAGTTCTGGAGTTAAAAGATTTATAATTCTTCTTGGGTAAACGTTTGCTACCAGCTCTAGCAGGAATTACTGCAATCTTATCCATTAATCATTCCAATGTTTCTTTAGTTCAATAATATCTTCTTTTATTAACTTAAATATATTATCCCATGGTTCCAATGTATCTCTTTCAAATATATCTACTGAAGGTCCTACAGGATTATGTAAAATATTATTCCAAGCACTTTGTTTCCAATTTGCAAGTTTAGTTGATGTCCCTACTCCCGCTGAGATCAAAGGCACAGTAATTTTATTTGACACAACCACATCAAGAGCAGTGCAAAGTGCGGCTACATCATCTAGATCATCATAATGGTCTAAGTCATCAAAGTTATGGATTGTGACTCCTATTTCATTTTTAATTTTTTTTAGATCATTTTCAAAATCAACATATTGCAAATTTATAAACGTTACATTAGGTATCGAAAGTATTTCAGACCACTCAGATATAGATGAATAATTTGGAAGACGTTGCACGGACATATTCGAACTTTTCCAACTTATACCAATGTAAGGACCTTTACCAAGAGAATTTAGTCGATTCTTCCAAAAGTCTACACGAACGGGATCAGGAACAAGAAATGCACTAGGTTTGGAATTTTTTGTAATATCTTTCAAAAAGTGTCTGTAAAGGCTTCCCATTGGTAAGTGAACATCAAAGTCATCTCTTTCTTGATCTAAGCTTTTATTTACAGTTTTTATCTCAATATTTGGAAATGAGCGTCTTAGTAAAGGTACTAGTTTTTCCTGACACTCAACTATACAGTTCTTAGCTTGAGAGGTTACAAGTGAAATACAAGACGACCAGTTAATTGTATCTCCAATTCCCTGCTCAGACCAAAGAAGAATTGTTTTCCCATGCAGACTTTCGTTCCCATCCCATATTGGCTTTGAAAAATATCGCTGATATGATAAACCTTTTTCCGTTTTCCAACGCCACTCATATTCATAAAGGCCTTCTTTCAATCTGCCACTATTAAGAAAAGAATAACTTAAATTATGATGTGCAAGAGCATGATTAGGATTTAATTGAATGGCTCTTGTGAGACTTGATATAGCTTCTTTCAATTTACCAAATAAATTGAAGGCGACACCGATGTTATAATGAGATACAGGATCATCAGGATTTATTGAAATAGCTTTATTTGAATAGCTTATCGCATCTTCATATTTACCTTGCTCAGATAAAATATTAGAAATATTATTATGAGCTTTGGTATTCTTTGGGTCTAATTCAATAACTTTTTCAAAGTTTGAAATAGCTCTAATATCATCACCCA
>CACIRZ010000073.1 GCA_902589185.1 uncultured SAR116 cluster alpha proteobacterium | reverse complement strand
CAATTACTCTTTACTCAGCAGTTCTATTTTGATTAGACTATTATTATGGATAAAAAAAATAAAATTTCTTGTTCATGTGGTTCATGTGAATTGTTTTTAAATGACCCATTACCTAAATATTCAGTAATGTGTGCATGTGAAGATTGTAGGCAGGCATTGCGATGGGCAGAGATAAATGGAGGCAAAAAACCTAAAGACATACTCTATTCTGTATATTTCCGTTCAGATATTCAAAGTTATAATGGTATTGAGAATATGATTGCAACTCAACTAAGAGGCGATGCAAGTTCAACGAGGATATATTGTAAGAAATGTTTTTCTTGTTTTGCCGTTGACCATGTCAACTATCAAAATAATGTGTTTATGATTCAACCTGATTATTGTAAGCAGAATTTTAAAGTACAAATACCACCATTAGCAGTCCTTAATTTACAAGATTATCCTGGAGAATTTGCTGAACTAGATTCTGATACTATTCCTGTTTTTCATTCAAGAAAATATCCTCAAGAAAGAAAAAGATTTTTATCCATTGACCCACTTTCTGAATTTCTTGCTCCACCAAAAACTCCTGCAGAAGGAACAACAATAAGAGAAATAATTTCAAAAATTGGAAAGATTAGAGTCTTGGATTTAGTAAGAGGTGATAATTTAGAGGAACTTCGGATGAATAAATTATCAATTGAAACCTTTGAAACCTTGAAGAAAAAATATGGAGGACATTCTAGTTGGGCAGTTTGGGCAGATGAAACTAGTGGAAAAAAAAGTAACATGGGGGATTTAAGGATTTTTGAAAATGAAAAAATTCTAGAAGTTTTAAACCCAGAAATCATTCTTGTTGCTCTAAATTTCTCTGTTGATATAGAGATGAGACCATGGGAAAATTTTCATGGTAAAAATGGTGAGGTTTATAAACTCAGATATGCGTTAAAAAATACTCCATTATGGGGTGCATATATGACTGACATTATTGTAGGTTATGTGGATCCCAAAGCAGATACAACTATGGAATATTTAAAAAATAATCCAAATATTGTTCTTGAAAATGATTAAGAGTTTTTGCATAACTATTTTACTATCAAATATATTATTACACAGACTAGAATTGAATTAACGACAATCATAGTTTTAGTTTTTAATTTCTTCTTTAATAAGGGTGCATTCCATCTATTAGCATAATCAAGATCAATATCATCTTTAGCAAATGTTTCTATTAAGTCTTTTTCCCTAGTTCTTCTTTTTTCTAACTGTTCTTCATCAGGCAAACTGATTATAAATTTATTAAAATATTTTATGAATTGACTGAATTTCATAGTTAATCTTTTAAAATATTTGTGAATACTTAGCAATTAAACTCTCTGGTTTCAAATGAGTATATCTGAATAATTGTTTTACATCCTTATGACCAGATATCAATGCAACCTCAGGAACAGATAATCCCATTTCAAAAAATCTTGATACTGCTTCATGTCTTAGATCATGAAACCTTAATCCTTTTATATTCGATTTGTTTCTGCATCTCTCCCATGCAAGTCTTAGACAGTTTGCAGATATAGGAAATACAAACTCAGATGATTGGGTTAGATTAGATAGTAATTGTATTGCAGTCTTAGTTAATGGAATGTGTCTGTCATCCCCATTTTTAGTATCATAGAGTGAGGCAATTCTAGTATCTAGGTCAACATCATTCCATTTAAGTTTAAGTATCTCAGATCTTCTCATTCCAGTTTCTACTGCAAATTGAATTATTGTAGATATGTATTTGTTTCTTTGTTTTTCTGCATTAGAGATAAGAACTGAGAGTTCATTTGAAACAAGTCTTCTAGTTCTTGGTTTGTGAGGTGAGGGGATGTCAAGTCCATTAAAAGCATTAAATGGTATCCCATAATTCCATTTGTCTTTTGCAATTTTAAAAACTCTTTTTATTAACATCAAATCAGATTTAACTGTCCCACCTTTGACTATTAATTTTCTGTCTGCACAAAATTGTTCTAAATGTCTTTTTGTTAAATTTATAACTTTGATGTTACCTAACCATGATCTAGATAAAACATTTAACTTATAACAAACAATTTTATAACTTTTTAACTTGGGAAGAATTTCTGCTCTATACTTATTAAATAAGTCTTTTAGTTTTAAACTTTTAATATCTTTTTCTGGAATTGGTTTTGACCTAAGTTCTTTTTCAAAATTAAAAACCCATTCAGTTGCATCTAATTTGGTCTTAAATGTTTTTGTAAAACTTCTCCATCCAGATATTCTAACTTGAGCGTTCCAAGATTTACCTCTTTTACGAACACAACCCATAATTTGACTCCTTTTACTGTGTCAAATCTGTGTCAAAACTGAGTATTCACTGAGGTGTA
>CACIRZ010000072.1 GCA_902589185.1 uncultured SAR116 cluster alpha proteobacterium | reverse complement strand
CTGTGAATAAACTCTTCTATATTGTCTGTAGCAAATCTTAACAAATCACCATTTTTTGAAAATCTTGTATTTTCACTTAATTCACGTCTCCACTCTTTAGCACCTGGTAAAGAGTTATACAAACCTAAAATATGTCTAATTATAGAGTGAACATTACCTTGATCATTTTTCACAAATTCATCAATATAGTCAGCCATTTTCATGGCTATTTGATATCTTGTCTTAATTTTTTCTTTTTGATTTAGGACTATTTTATCTACAGAGGATAGAATATACGGATTTTTATATGCTTCTCTTCCAATCATAAACCCATCAAGTGAATATTGTTTAACTAAATTTTGTCCCTCTTGTATTGACTTAATTCCACCATTAATAATAATTTTTAGATCTGCCCTTCTTTTTTTTAATTCTCCAACCCTAGAATAATCTAAAGGAGGGATTTCTCTATTTTGTTTTGGACTTAATCCATTCAACAGAGCTTTTCTAGCATGAATAACGAATAACTTTACTCCTTCAGCGGACACTTGATCAATAAAGTTATCTAAACCTTTTACTTCATCCATATCATCAACACCAATCCTACATTTAATTGTAATTGGTAATTGACTAACATCTTGCATAGCCCTCACACATTCTGAGACAATTTTAGGTGTTTTCATAAGGCATGCTCCAAATGATCCATTCTGGACTCGATTTGAAGGACATCCAATATTTAAATTTATTTTTGAATATCCATAACTTTGACCAAACTTAGCTGCAAGAGATAATTTCTTAGGATCATTACCACCTAATTGAAGAACACATGGTAATTCTTCATTATTAAATGCTAACAATTTGTGTCGTGGTCCAAAAATTAAGGCATCAGCAGAAATCATTTCAGTATATAAAACTGCTGAACCAGATAAGAGTCTGTGAAAATATCGACAATGCCTATCTGTCCATTCCATCATTGGAGCTACAGAAAACTTTTCCTCAAAAATCAATTTATTGCTCTACAAATATTTAATAATTCATCATTATTTACAATATTTATAAAATATAGCCAAGATTATTAAAATAATAATAAATAGAATTTCATCAATTAAGCTTGCTTTACTTTTCTTGAGATTTTTCTAAGGCTTCAGCTAAGTCATCTACAATATCATCTATATGTTCAATACCAACTGATAATCTTACATATGAATCTGATACACCAGATTTTAACTTATCTTCAGATGATAATTGACTATGTGTTGTAGTTGCTGGATGTATAGCAAGGCTTCTTGAGTCACCAATGTTTGCCACGTGGTAGAATAATTTTAAGTTATCAATAAACTTTTTACCTGCTTCTGCACCACCTTTCAATTCAAATCCAACTAGACCTCCAAATCCCTTATTTAAATACTTAACTGCATTTTCTTTAGAAATTCCCGTTTGTAACTCAGGGTAAATTACATGATCCACTGATTTATGGTTTTCTAAAAAATGAGCAACTTTTGAAGCATTTTCACAATGTGTTTTCATTCTTAAACTAATAGTTTCAAGTCCTTGTAAAATTAAAAAAGCATTAAAAGGACTTAATGCACCTCCAAGGTCACGTAACAAAGTAACCCTAGCTTTTATAATGTACGCAATGGGACCTAATGGTTTTACTGCATCTACCCATACAGCTCCGCCATAAGAGGGGTCAGGTGTATTTAAAGCCGGTTGTCTTTCTTTACCAGCCCCTTCCCAATCAAAATTACCACCATCAATAATTAAGCCTCCAATTGAATTTCCATGACCACCAATATATTTAGTGAGTGAATAAACAACAATTGCCGCACCATGGTCAAAAGGTTTACAAATTACTGGAGATGCTGTGTTATCTATAATCAGCGGTATCCCATACTTCTTTCCGATTGCACTCACTTCAGAAATAGGAAAGACTTTTAATTTTGGGTTAGGTAAAGTTTCAGCATAATAAGCTCTTGTTTTATCATCTGTTGCATTTTCAAATGCTTGTGGATCTGATGGATCTACAAATCTAACTTCGATACCCATATCCTTTAAGGTGTTAGCAAATAAATTCCAAGTACCACCATATAAGTCAGTTGAACTGACAATATTATCTCCAGCCTTAGCAAGATTTTGAATAGCAAATGCAGATGCTGTTTGACCTGAAGATAATGCTAGTGCAGCAACACCCTCTAAAGCTGCTAACCTCTTTTCCAATATATCATTGGTTGGGTTCATAATTCTTGTGTAAATATTACCTAATTCTGATAAAGAAAATAAATTTGCTGCCTGCTCAGTATTAGCAAACTGGTAGCTTGTGGTTTGATGAATTGGTACCGCAACTGAACCTGTTGTTTCATCTGCTCTCCATCCAGCATGAAGACTAAGGGTTTCTGGATTTATAGAATTACTCATTTA
>CACIRZ010000071.1 GCA_902589185.1 uncultured SAR116 cluster alpha proteobacterium | reverse complement strand
TTCCCTTTATAGATTTGGTTTACCAAGGTTTGGGTAGAGGTGTTGATGAAGATGTTTTAGGTATTAGAAAATTAGTTAAAATTGTACCTGAAGTAATAATAACTATTTCATCTAGTAAAACTTTTGGTGTTTACAGAGACCGTTGTGGACTGATTGCAGTCATTACTGACTCCGATAAAGTAAATAGTAACTCTCTAGAAACTATGTTAAGTGAAATTGCTCGTGAGCTTTATTTCCATCCACCAGACCATGCAGCTGAAATAATAAATATTCTATTTGATGATAAAATTTTAAAAAATGAATGGCTTTTAGAAATTAGTAGAATGCAGAAAAGAATAGTTTCTCTAAGAGAAAAATTATCAAAAAGTTTGCAAAACAAATTACAAACAGATTACTTTAGCTTTTTAAATGTTCAAAATGGTATGTTTTCACTTTTGCCTATTTCTGAAGAAGGAATAATGACATTAAGAAAAGAAAATGGGATATACTTAATGCCTGATGGGCGTATAAATATAGCTTCTTTGCAAGAAAATAAAATAGATTTTATAGCATCTAAAATTTGCACGTTAAAAGAATTTAAAAATAGGAAGAGTTAATTTGCGACAAAATCCTACAAATCGAAGTGATTATAATTATTTTTCCAAAATGAACACAAGGTGGAATGACAATGATATTTATGGTCATTTAAATAATGTAATTTATTATGAGTTATTTGATACTGCAGTTAACAAATGGTTAATAAAGAATAATTTAATAGATATTAAAAAAGGGAATGATATTGGCCTTATAGTTCAATCAGGATGTAATTACTTCTCCTCCTTTGAATATCCAGAAGATATCGACGCAGGAATAAGAGTAACAAAAATTGGAAATAGTTCCGTTAGATATGAGGTGGGTTTATTTAAATCAAATGATGATTTAGCATCTGCAGATGGATTTTTCATTCACGTATATGTTGATAGAGTAAGCAATAAGCCAATAAGTTTAGATTATGAATTTAAAAAAAAACTAGATACAATTTACGTTGATGTAAATAATTAAAGTTTTTCTATTTTTACAATCTCGTTTTCTTTAATTGTTTCAATATAACTTTTTTTGAAATTACTGTCTGCCCAAATATTACAAGGTGAAATTAATCTAATTTCATTTTCCTTTGAAACTGGAGTTTTACCATAACCAATAGCAATAGCTGACCCTCCATTCCAGAATGCTATTTCTCCAAACTCAACTACTGCCCTAGCATTATCCTCTAGTTCAACATCAACAGGGGTCTCAAAATAAATCTCTTCCCCCCATTTTTTTACTGTTGAAGTAAAAGGTAATGCTTCATAAATCATATCTGCTGTTGGTGTATTTCGTAGGTTTAAAACTAAGTTTTTATCTTTAAATTTGAGAACAATTTTTTTCATAAATAATTTACTTTTTTTAATTGCTAATATAATACAATTATAACAGAATTTTTTTAATTATAAAATGGGACTATAGCTCAGCGGGAGAGCACTTCGTTGACATCGAAGGGGTCACTGGTTCAATCCCAGTTAGTCCCACCATTAAACATTTTGTTTTTTTTATAATTTTCCCTGAATGACCATGTTTGAAGCAGTTTTGTATGTAACCTTTGTATTTTTAAATCCAGCCTCATTTAATATAGAAAATAATTTTTGAGGACCAGCTTGAGCCCCGAGTGCCAGACCAACTTCTTGAGATTTTGAAGCTGGAATACATGCAATTGTTGAGAAAGAATAATACAGTTGTCCTATTAAATTAAAGTTATTTTCTGGCAAGTCATCAGCAGTAGGTTCAACAAGCATAATTATTCCATTTGAATTAAGTTTTGTCTTTGCATATTTAATAGCCCCGAGTGGATCTCCCATATCATGAAGACAGTCAAAAAAAGCTATTATATCATATTTACCCTCATAATTTTTAGCGTTGTTAATCCTAAATTCTAAATTATTAATTTTATTATTATTTTTCTTAGCTTCTGTGATTGATGGTTCATGAGGATCAATACCTACTACTTTGGAATTAACATATTTTTGAGCTATTAAAGATGTTGAGTAACCATGTCCACAGCCTATATCAGCAAAAGTGATACCTTTAGAAAGCATCTCATCTGCGCCATCAAGACTAGGTATCCATTTTTTTGTTAAAAATATTGAATATGATGGTTTAAAAAATCTTGCAGATCCAGATAGACAACATGGATGCAAGTTTCCCCAATTTGTACCTTCTCCATTTTTAAAATTATCTTTTATTATATCCATATTATGAATCGCACCTACTAAATTTTCAAACCCACCTATCATTAGAGAAATACTATCTTCATCTCCTAAAATTGAAAATTGTTCAGGACTCAGAGAAAACTCTTCATTTTTAGTATTATAGTCTATATATTTGGCGGAAGCCAAAGCCAGTAACCACTCCCTTA
>CACIRZ010000070.1 GCA_902589185.1 uncultured SAR116 cluster alpha proteobacterium | reverse complement strand
TAAAGATCATAAATTTTTATCTATCATTCCACTATCACACGCGTATGAACATACTGCTGGCTTTTTCTTGCCTATATATATTGGAGCAGAAATTTATTTTAATGAAAATCGTGATCAAATAGTTAATGATTTATTAAGTGTTAAGCCAACATTAATGACCGCTGTGCCAAGACTTTATGAAGTTTTATATAAGAAAATAAATAATCAACTATTAACAAAAAGTAAATTTTCTCAAAAACTGTTTGAAAAAACAATTACATTTGGGACTAAAAAATATAAAAAAATAAAATTAAGTTTTTTTGAAGAACTCCAAAATATAGTTTTAGAAAAATTAGTAAGAAAAAACTTTAAAAAAAAGTTTGGTGGTAATTTGCAAGCTTTTATTTCTGGAGGAGCCGCACTGAATGAACAAGTTGGTTTGTTTTTTCAATCCCTTGGAATTAATATTTTACAAGGATACGGTCAGACTGAATGTTCACCACTTATATCTTGTAATCCAATCAGTAAAATAAAAATAGACACTGTGGGCGTTGTTATAAAGGGGCTTCAGGTTAAAATTTCTAATGAAAATGAAATTCTCGTAAAGGGAAGTTCTCTAATGAAAGGATATTGGAAGGATAAAAAAAATACAGATAAAGTTTTGGTTAATGGTTGGTTGCATACAGGAGACCTGGGGTCAATTGATAATGATGGATACTTAAAAATTTCTGGAAGACTAAATGAAATGATTGTTAATTCAGGTGGTGAAAATATAGCTCCTGTTCCAATTGAAAACCTTTTACTGTCATATGATGAAATTGAACAAGTAATGATTTATGGTCATAACAGGCCCTTTTTAATTGCTATAATTATTCCCAATGAAACGTTATTAAGTGATAATGATAATTTTTTAAAAGAAAATCTTCAAACTATATTAAACAATGTAAATAAAAATTTATCTCAAACAAAAAAAATTAGAAAATTTATTTCTTCAAATGAAGTTTTTAGTACTGATAATGGTCAATTAACTCCAACACTAAAAATAAGAAGGCATATAATTGCAAATCATTATAAAGATGAAATAAATAACTTATACAAGAAATCTTTTTTTTAATTCTACTTAGGTTTCAAAATAGTGAGATTTGATTTTTTTAATCCGCAAGTTAGAGATAATCCCTTTTCATCACTAATAATGTTGGTTTTAGGGGTAATAATTTTATCTTTGCAGGATAGTTTAATCAAACTAATGTCTAGTGAAACAAGTTTTTGGCAATTGCAATTAATAAGATCAATTGGAAATATATTTTTACTGTTTTTAATAGCTAAATTTACTAACAGTATTCATCTACTGTTTCCACTTAACTGGAAGCCCGTATATTTCAGAGCTCTGATGATGACAACTTGCATGTTTTGCTTCTTTGCAGCATCTCCAAAATTAAGTTTTGCACAAATGGCGGCTGGTCTTTATACATTTCCAATTTTTGTGTCTTTATTAGCAATTATCTTTCTTAAAGAAAGAATTGGAATTTGGAGGGTTTTTGCTTTGATATTAGGGAGTTTAGGAGCTTTATTGATATTAGAGCCATGGTCTGAAAATTTTTTGCTATTACAAATATTACCTATAATGGCTGGTTTTTTCTTTGCTTGTAATATTATTCTTATTAGAAAGTATTGTAGAGAAGAATCTGTAATGTCTCTTACATTGGCAGTGGGTGTAATGTTTTTAGTTTCTGCGTCTTTGGGAATATTATTTTTTGAGTATTTTTATATAGAAAACATTCACAGAGAAGAAAGTCCATTTGTTTTTATAGGATGGCCATTATTAACTTTTATCGTTTTTTCTTTTTGTTTATCATGTTCAATCTTAAATATTGCAGGTAATATGCTTTTAGCTAAAGCTTATCAGACAGCTGAAAGTAGTTGGTTAGCTCCAATGGATTACTCATATTTAGTTTTTGCAACCATTTGGGGAAAACTGTTTTTTGGAGATTGGCCTAGTTATTCAAATATATTTGGAATGTTTTTAATTGCTTTTTCAGGTATTTTGATTGCTTTTCGTGAACAGATAAAAACAAAAAATCAACCAGAAAAATAATTTTTAATATTTTGATCAAAAACCACATCAGAAACATTTATCGCTCGAGTTAAAAAAAGACCATCTAAAGAAGTAACTCTACTTAATGCTACATATGTTTGACCGGGAGCAAACGAGCCTTTGTCTAAATCTATTATAGCTTTTTCAAATGTTTGTCCTTGGCTTTTATGTATTGTAACAGCCCAAGCTAGCTTAATAGGGTATTGAGTAAAAGTTGCTACAACTTCATGCGTAACTTGACCATCTTTAATTAGATAATCAAATTTTTCCCAAGTGTCTTGTGTAATTTTATAGATTTTATTTTTAATTTTTAAATGAATAGAATTTTCTGTTAACTGAGTAACTATACCAATTGATCCATTGACCCATCTTTTAGGAGATTTTAAATCATTTTTAATGAGCATTACTTGAGCTCCAACTTT
>CACIRZ010000069.1 GCA_902589185.1 uncultured SAR116 cluster alpha proteobacterium | reverse complement strand
ATGAATTTAAGTCAGTTGTTGCAATTCCACTTTTTGGAAAATTAGAAGATAAATCAAATATAAGTGCTATAAATTTCAAAAAAAATAATCTTGGTGAAAGTTTCTTTAAAGAGGGAGTATATACAGCTTGTAATTGTGATTTAAAAAAACAAGAAACACCTATTTGGAGATTAGAATCTAAAGAAATTCATCATGATCCAAAAACACAAACTATTTACCTCAAACACCCAGTAATGAAAATATTTTCTTTACCTGTTTATTATTTACCATATTTAAGCTTTCCTGATTGGACAGTTAAAAGAAGATCAGGTTTTTTGACTCCTACCTATGGTTATTCTAATAGAAATAGATTTCATATTAAAGTTCCATATTATTACGCTCCTGAAAATGACCCAACATGGGACATGACATTTACGACTCATCAAAATGGTAAAACAGGTCATGCAGATCAATTAAATGTTAGAAAAGAATATGAAAATACATCTTTAGAAACAAATATATATAATGGTAATTTAGATACTAACAAATCAAATGGTGATAATGTATTTGCAGTAAATTTAAAAGCATTAACTTCTCTTAAAAATAATTGGGATATGACAATTGAAGGCAAATATGCTGATCAAGAAACATTTATGCGAAGGTATGGATTTGATGGAGATACAAGTTACAAAAGTTACATTGAATTAAATAAAATAAATAATAATTCAATATCAAATATTGAAATTTACAATATTCAAAACCTTGACGAAACAAGTAGTAATAACGAACCTGTTTTAGCCCCATCAGTATCCCATCACATTTTTAACGCTAATAAAAAGCATGGTTATAATTATGACATCAAGCTTAATGCTCATTCAATATATAATGATGAAAGCTATGATATTAAAAGATGGTCTGGATTTGGAAATATTAATAAAAAATTATATTTTCAAAATTTGTTATTGGACGCTGATGCTAATATAGGACTTGATATATATTCTATACAAGGAAGACCATCAACCGATACAAATAATAATAGGTATATTGATAGAATTTCGTCTGGATTTTCTATTGCTGCTAGTAATCAGTTTAATTTTATGAATGAAACGTCTAGTTATATAATAGAACCTAAAATTCAATTAAGCTCTATTCTCACTACTGATAGAACAGACGAAGTTCCTAATAGAGATTCTTCTGAGTTTATTTTAGATCAAGCGAACTTATTTTTAAATAATCAATACCAAGGAAGAGATAATATACAGTCAAGCGATAGGTTAAATGTTGGTTTTACTGCACTGGCAATGACAGAAAATTTGGGTGATTTCAATTTTTTTGTTGGTCAAAGCCAAAAATTGAGTGGCACTCAAAAAAATATTTCTATTGCTAATAAAGATAGGCAATCGCATATAATTAATACAATAAGCTGGAATATAAATAAGATATATAATTTTTCTTGGTTTTCTCTTTATAATCATCATGATTTCAAGTCTGACACTTCAGATTTTCAATTCAATGGATCTATTGATGGTTGGTCATATTCTGCTAATCATAGATCAGTTAATAAAGAATTTGTTTCTGATAATAATGATAGAGAAGAGTTAGCATTAGGTTTATCAAAAAACTTTGCAAATTGGAAAACAAGTTATTCAAGAACTTATGATCTGAAAAATGATGACGAAGAACTAATCTCTGAAACTTTAGGATTAGAATATACTGGTACTGGTTATATGTTTGATAACTGTCTAACTATTTTATTTGAGTATAAAAGTACTGGTGGGATTGCTGATAGAGATATATTACCTGAAGATTCTGTTTACTTGACATTTAGTTTCAGAAATCTTGGTGATTTTAAATATCAACCTAAGGATATTACACGAGCGATAGGTGAAAGTATTAAGAACTAATCCATAACATATATAAATTTTTTTAATAATTCTTCTGCTAATTTTTTGTTAAACACCCTAGGCACTTTAAAAACTGCTTGGCGACCAAAATTTTCATAGATTTCTAAAACCTCTTCTATGACATGATAGTGTGGTCTATTCATATAATCGTCAAAAATTATTACACTACCCTCTTTTCCATTCATGAGACTAAACAAAAAAGAAGCTATACGAAACCTACCGTCAATTAAAATTACATCAGCTTTAAGCTTAAAATTCCACACACAACTAATATAATCAATAAAATGTCTCCTATATTCATAGGTTTTAGGTCGACCCCAATTTTCTATTTCTCCAAGATTAATCCAGTGTATGTCTATTCTTTTTTTTCTCTTGGATATGTCAATTTTATTAATCCATTTTTTATCTGTATCTACTGATATTATTCTAGATGATGTATTTTCCAACACCCAAGTAGTTGAGTCACCTACGCCATATTCAAAGTAAATATTACATTTTTTTAAGTATCTTTTGAAAAGAAAATCATCGCCATCAAAAAGAGTTTTTTCATCTTCTGATTTTTTTTCCATTATTTATTTAAATCTCTTAGAATTGCAAAAAAATTGAACCAATAAAAACGAAGTTTACCCAAAACAGTTTTATTCATTTTTAATTGGTTAT
>CACIRZ010000068.1 GCA_902589185.1 uncultured SAR116 cluster alpha proteobacterium | reverse complement strand
ATTTTGCATTGAGTTTCTAACTTCACCTACAGAAACATCTCCATTTGAATATCTTACTTTATCAAGTCTTGCTAAAATTTTGTCTGTTACTCTTTTAGGTAAGGGCACATGAGCACTTCCTTTTTCAACTGTTTTTAGAGCTCTTTGTGCCGCAGCACGCCCAAAAACAACAATATCTAATAATGAGTTGGTTCCCAGTCTGTTAGCTCCATGTACAGACACACATGCTGCTTCTCCAATAGCCATTAGTCCTGAAACAACTGCATCTTGGTCATTACCTTTTCTTGTTACTACTTCACCATGATAATTAGTTGGGATACCTCCCATATTGTAATGAACTGTAGGTAAAACTGGAATTGGTTCCTTGGTAACGTCAACACCACAGAAAATTTTGGCAGTTTCACTTATACCTGGTAATCTCATTTGCAAAGTTGCCGGATCAATATGCTCTAAATGCATGAAAATATGGTCTTTATTTGGGCCAACACCTCTACCTTCATTAATCTCAATTGTCATGGATCTTGATACTACGTCTCTACTAGCAAGGTCTTTAGCAGTAGGAGCATATCTTTCCATAAATCTCTCACCCTCAGAATTTGTAAGATATCCACCTTCACCTCTTGATCCTTCAGTTATTAGAACACCCGCACCATAAACACCTGTTGGGTGAAACTGAACAAACTCCATATCTTGAAGAGGCAAGCCTGCTCTTAAAACCATTGCATTTCCGTCACCTGTACAAGTATGAGCAGAAGTACAAGAAAAATATACTCTTCCATAACCACCGGTAGCAAGGACCGTTTGATGTCCTCTAAATCTGTGAATCTTACCATCATCCATACATAAGGCTAATACTCCAACACACTTGCCATTATCATCCATAAGTAGATCAAGTGCTATATACTCTACAAAGAACTCAGCTTGATATTTTAGACATTGTTGGTAGAGAGTATGAAGAATTGCATGACCAGTTCTATCTGCAGCAGCACAAGCTCTTCGTGCCATTTTTTTTCCGTAATCTAATGTATGACCACCAAATGGTCTTTGATACACTTCACCATCCTCAGTTCTAGAAAAAGGAACTCCAAAATTCTCTAACTCGGTCACAGATGGAATGGCTTCTTTACACATATATTCGATTGCATCTTGGTCACCAAGCCAATCAGATCCCTTAACTGTATCATACATATGAAACTGCCAGCTATCGTTTTCACCCATATTATTAAGAGCTGCTCCAATACCACCTTGAGCTGCAACAGTGTGACTTCTTGTTGGAAAAACTTTTGTTATACACGCCGTTTTTAAACCACCAGATACCATGCCCAAAGTTGCTCTTAATCCAGCACCTCCAGCGCCGACAACTACTACATCATGTTCATGGTCTACAATTTCATATTCAGACATAAAATAACTTTCTAATTATAAATAAATTTTCAAAACACAAAGAATTGATAAAACACCCAAAAGGATCGATAATAATTTTATAAGTATTAAGGACATAATTTTCAACCCCTCATTATGTACATAATCTTCAATAACAACTTGTAATCCTGATGCAGCATGAAAGTATAAAGTACCAAATAAAAGAACTAATCCGGTTGCATTTAATGGATTCTGCAACCAAGCAACAGATTGATCATAGCTATTTATTAAGCTAAATGTAAGAGAAGAAACAAACCAAATTACGAGAGGTATCATTGCAATTGCTGAAATTCTTTGTAATTTCCAGTGAACAACACCGCGAGATTTAGATTGCATTTTTTTACCTTCTTTAAAAATTAAATTCTCGACAATACTTTAAACAACCCTCAAATAAACTATTAACCATGTTATAGAAGTCAATAATAACGAAGAAATTATTACAGCCACGCCTGAAATATAGGCATGTTTTAAATCATATCCATAACCAGCATCCCAAAAGAGATGTCGAATACCATTACTAAGATGATAAAACAAAGCAAAAGTGAAACCAAAAATTATCAATTTGCCAAACCAGTTATCAATTAGATTTGAATACATTAAATAAGCGTTTTCACCTATAGTAAGTGCTACAATCCATAGTACTAAAATTACACTTCCTATTGATAATGCTATACCTGTTGCTCTATGAAGAATTGACAAGATAGAAGTTATTTGTGGTTTGTATATTTGAAGATGTGGTGAAAGTGGTCTTTGTCTAATCATATTAATCTCATTATTTGGTTATTTAAATAAATGAACTAAATAAATAAAAAATTCAAATCTAAAATTCAAAATTTTAAATTTTCTTCGAAAATAATAATTAAAATTGATAAACCAAGTAAAATAATACCTGTAAGTTCAGTAAATTTAATTTTTTCCTTGAAAAAAATGACTGAAATTAAAATTGAAAAAATTAATTCTATTTGCCCAACTGCCCTTACTTCAGCTGCTGTTGTTAGTCCAAATGCTACAAACCATCCAAATGTTGCTCCTGTCCCACATAAGCCAGCTGGCAAACTAGGTTTCCAATATTTAATAACAGCTAAAAATTGGTCTCTTTTATTAATGACGAGATACAAACCTACCAATATAGTTTGAAAAACAATCGCTATAAACG
>CACIRZ010000067.1 GCA_902589185.1 uncultured SAR116 cluster alpha proteobacterium | reverse complement strand
GCAAAGCATGGGCAACAGGTAAATTACAAAAAAAGCATTTTGCTAGATGGGCTGAAAATCACTATCATTACGTAGGTCCTTTTGCAGATTATTTAGGTTATGTTTATTCAAATATGCCTGAACAATTTACTGATGCAAAAGATTTTCTATTACAAAATATGTATGAAGAAGAAATTGGTGGAGACAGGCATACTGATCTATTAATTAGGTTTGCAGAAGCTTGTGGAACAACTCGTGAACGTATTAAAAACCCTGATAATATGTCACCTACAACAAGAGGATTACAAGCTTGGTGTTATAATATTGCGATGAGAGAAAATCCTATAGTTGCTGTTGCTGGTCTTGTCGTTGGTTTGGAATCTCAGGTTCCATCAATTTATAGAAAGCAAACACCTGTACTTAGAGAGAAATATGGTTTTAGTGACGAAGAGGTTGAGTTTTTTGATCTTCATATTGTTTCAGATGAAATTCATGGAGAAAGAGGTTTTCAAATCGTTTTAGAGCACGCTAATACTGCAGAATTACAGAGAAAATGTCTTAAAATTTGTGAAATCGGTGCGGAAATGAGATTACTCTATACAACTGCTCTTTTTAATGATTATGTCAAAAATGATCTTTCCTTAGAAGAGTTAGAAACTGCGGCTTAAAATGCCACTTGTAAAAATAATCTCAGAAAATAAAATTATTGAAGAAAATGTTACTGAAAATACTAACTTAGTAGTTCAGGCAGGTATAAAAAAATTCCCATACCCATATTTAAAATATAAATGTGGTATGGGGACTTGTGGTACTTGTTCATCTTTAATTATAAAAGGACAAAAATATTTACCAGATCCAACATGGAAAGAAGTAAAAATTCTTAAAGAAAAATTACAATTGGGATATAGATTGGCCTGTCAATTTAGAATTTCACACGATATAGAAATAAAACAAGATTGATTTATTTATTTAAAATAAAATTTTATAAAAATGAAAATTTCTATTTCATCTAGAATTACCGAACAATCAGACAATAAAGAAAAATCATTTTTATCGCTTGATTCTTTTATCAAACTGGCATCAAAAAATAAATTTGACGGTGTTTCATTAAGACCATCTATGATTTCAACACAGTCTTCTGAATATTTAGTAAATCAAGCTCAAAATTTATTTAAAGAAAATAATATTAAAGTATCAATGATCACAAGTAATATTCACTTAGCTAAAAATGATGAATTTGCATCTGATATATTAAGAAATATAACGCCTTCATTAGATTTAGCAGAAAAATTAAAAACCTCACTCATAAGAATAATGATAAAAAATAGTGACGATATATTCTATGCTAAGAAGGCTCTTGATGAAGCAAAAGAAAGAAATTTGAAACTCCTTCAGCAAACTCATTGGGGTACATTAGCAGAAACAATAGATGAAACTGTGAAACTTATTAAAACAGTAAATCGTCAGAATTTTGGTATTACTTTTGAACCTGCTAATTTGATGGCTTGTGGTAGTGATTTTAATAAAAACGCACTAAATCAATTATTACCTTATACAGAAAATTTCTACTTTCAAAATATTATTTTAGACAAAAAAGGGAAGCATGTATTTCCTACAATACATAATGGAGATGTAAGAGTTAAATATGTTTCATTGGACAATTCTTATGGTATAAATGTGTTTTCGTTTTTAGATTTTCTTAGAGAAAAAAAATATAATAAGTGGTTTACTGTTCATCAACCATTATTAGAAGATCAAACAGTAGAAAATGCTATAGAAAATGCATCCAAACTTTTCTTGGAATATAAATTTTAGTAAATATAACCGTGACCGCCATCTACATTAATTATCTCTCCAGTTACAAAGCTACCCGAAACACATAACATAAAAATTATTTCTGCAATTTCTTTTGGTTTGGCATTTCTTTTTAAAAGCGTTTGTTTTGCCATTTTTTCTTTATGTGATTTTGTACGTTGTTTAGTCATGTTAGTAATAGTAAAACCTGGTGAAACTGCATTTACTCTTACATCTGGAGCAAGTGATTTAGCTAAAGAGCGCGTAAGAGTGTTCAAACTCCCCTTACTTACAGCATAAGGTATACTTGTTCCACGTTTTCCGCTTGAAGATATTGAAGTTACATTTACAATAGCACCTTTTTTTTCTTTTAAGTATTTTGCTGACGCTCTGGAGCAATAAAAGGCAGACATCAAATTTACCTGCATTATTTGATTCCAAAACTTGTCATCAATCATATTTAATTTATCAAAAGGTATAGGATTTTTTACTAATCCAATTCCAACATTATTAATTAAAAAGTTTAAACTCTTAAACTTTTTGTAAGTTTGTAAAACAACTCTTTCGGCAATCTCTGCATTACTTATGTCACCAGGAAAAGCTTGAATGTTTGAGAATTTTTTAGAAAGTAAATTTATTCTCTTAATAGATTCTTTGTCAGATGGAAGATAGTTAATAGCTACATTGGCATTCATCTCTGCAAACAACTCTGCAGTTGATAAACCTATACCAGATCCTCCTCCAGTTATTAATACAGAAAACCCTCTTAATGGAGCTTTGATTAATCCTAAACTTTGCATTTGTTATGTTTTTAAAAATATAATTTATATCTAAAATACAATATAATATTAAATTAGTTAAGATTTTAAT
>CACIRZ010000066.1 GCA_902589185.1 uncultured SAR116 cluster alpha proteobacterium | reverse complement strand
AGAAAAAAATTGTAGTAAAGCTAGAAAAAAATGTGATGAATTTAAAACAATATTAAGACCACACGTTAAAACTCCTAAAAGTATTGAAGTTGCTAAAGTTGCTCTTGGAAAAGATGTCGGTCCTATTACTGTTTCAACCCTCGAAGAAGCTGAGTATTTTGCAAGTTCAGGTTTCAAAGATATTACTTATGCTGTTTGTATAATTCCTGCAAAACTTAAAAGATTAAATTATATTCAGTTGAAGTACAACTGCGTGATACGCATGGTTATAGATTCGGTTATTGTTGCTAAAGAAATCGTTAAATATAGTAAATTACATGGTACAAATTTTGAAATTCTGATTGAAATTGACTGCGGTGAAGGAAGAAGCGGTTTAGCTTTTCAAGATGAAAAAATTAGAGAAATATCTAAAGTTTTTAACATAAATCATTATACAAAGTTGTTGGGAGTTTTAGCCCATGCTGGTCATAGTTATTCAACTAACAATAAAAAAGAAATTATATCAATTAGTAACATTGAACGTGAACAAGCTATTGCCTCATTAAAGAATTTTGTAAATACCAAAAATAATCCTCCTATCATAAGTATTGGATCAACTCCTACAATGTTTTATGCTGAACATTTAAAAGGTATCACTGAAGTAAGAGCAGGAATTTATATGTTTTGGGATTTAGCGCAGGCTTCAAGAGGCATTTGTGAAATAGATGAGATAGCTTTAACCGTTTTATCAAGTGTAATTGGCCATAATCAACAAAAAGGAAAAATATTAATTGATGCTGGTGCATTAGCCTTATCAAAAGATATTAGTGCAAATAATTTTATGCCTGAAGCTGGGTACGGATTAGTTTGTGATCCTAACACAGCACTAGCCTATGAAGGACTCAACATTTCTGAAGTTCATCAAGAGCATGGATCAATCAATATAGATAACACAAGCTGGTATGATAAATTACCTATAGGAAGTTTAGTACGCATATTACCAAATCATGCGTGCTTAACTTGCGCAGCTTACAGTAATTATAACATTTTAGAAAACGGAATAATTGTGGACAGTTGGTCAAGAACTAATGGTTGGTAATTTTATAAAAATTTAAACTAAAATGGATGGTACCCAACAAAATCCATTATTATCAAGTATGTAACATTCCCTCATACCATGAGGTTTATTCATTGAATTTGATAAAATAATATAATTTTCTTTTCTTGCTCTTTCTTCTGCTCTATCAGGATCACAACCTATAACTCTTAATTCTATTCCTAACCCTTTTGGTTTAGAACTTTTTATAATATTTATATACGGGTGATTATCATAAGTATGGTATGAATGGATACACCATCTACTTCCAAACCCTTCTATTGCTGCAAAATCAGGATCTTGATATATAATTTTAGCATTAATAATTTTTTGTAAAAAATGTATTGAATGTTTAATATCCTCAACTAACAAATTTATGGTTAAACCTGATAAATCTTTAGAGTATTTACTAGCAGATTTCCAAGGATCTTTTTTTCTTAATTTCATAACTACTCCAATTCAAATAAGAGGTTAAATGCTTTATTATTTATTTTTAGTAATTATATGTAAAATATAAATTCGTTATAACTTTGAGAATTTAATCATGTCAATTTGGGGAAGTTTATTAGGTGGTGTTATTGGTTTTTCTTTAGGTGGGCCCTTTGGAGCTTTACTTGGATCATTTTTAGGAGGAAAAATTTCAAATATTAGCTCATCAAATACTTTTGGAAGCCAACAAAATTCACAACAAATTTTTGCTTTGTCGTTAATAATTCTCTCTGCAAAACTAAGCAAAGCTGATGGAAGAGTTAGTAAAGAAGAATTAATTGCAGTAAAAGAGAAACTTCAAATACCAGATAGTGAAATTGATCAGGTAGCCAAGATTTTTAACAAGGCTAAAGATGAAAGCACTGGGTATGAACCTTATGCAAAACAAATTTCTGAAATTTTTAAGGGAAATCAGAATGTTTTAGAAGAAGTCATAAATATTCTTTTTTACATTGCAGAGGCTGACGGTCATGTAAGTAATGAAGAAGAATCTATGATAGCTAATATTGCTTTTATTTTTGGCCTTAGTCAAAATCAATATGAAAGTATTAAAGAATCTAGAAAATCGTCAGACAAACTAAATCCTTATATAGTTTTAGAAAGTCAACCAACGGATGATTTAAAATTAATTAGAAAAAAATATATAAAGCTCTCTAAAGAACACCATCCAGATCTTTTGATTAGCAAAGGTGTGCCTATCGAAGTCATAAATGAAAGTAAAAATAAAATGAGAGCGATAAATGCTGCTTGGGATCAAATACAAAAATTGAAAAGTAACTAAATTTCAACTTAACTCATTTAACACCATTTAAATCAAATTCATTTTCAAAAAATTTTTTCATGTCATTTTTATACCAATCATCGTAATCCCATGGCTCTGATGAAATAAGATTGGCTTTAGGTAAATAGATTTGAGTATCTAAAATATTATTCTTTGTATTAACTTTAATAAATTGTCTAAAATAATTTTCACCTTCAAATCTATCTAATTTCATTAATTCGTTGTATGTTAAATTTTTTGCAATTATTCCCTCAACGATGTCTTTTTTGTTGTTTGTATATTTTATCAAAGGATAATGGGTGTCTTTAACTTTAAATACTTTAT
>CACIRZ010000065.1 GCA_902589185.1 uncultured SAR116 cluster alpha proteobacterium | reverse complement strand
TGCTTGTGATGCTCAAGCAAAATTAGGCGTAATACCCAAAAAATCTGCAGAAATAATATGGGAAAAAGGAAAGTTTGATATAAATAAAATAGATGACATTGAAAAAACCACTAAACATGATGTAATTGCATTTTTAACTAATCTAGCAGAATATATTGGAGAAGATGCAAGGTTTGTTCATCAAGGTATGACATCTTCTGATATTTTGGATACTACTCTTTCCATACAATTGCGAAATGCATCAGACATTTTATTAAATGATATTGATAAATTACTAAAAACATTAAAAAACCGTTCGTTTGAACATAAACATACAGTTACAATTGGAAGATCTCATGGCATTCATGCAGAACCAATTACATTTGGTTTAAAACTTGCCGGTTACTATGCAGAATTCAAACGAAATAAAAAAAGATTAATTGAAGCAAAAAAAGAAATTAGTACATGTGCTATATCAGGAGCAGTTGGAACTTTTGCTCATATAGATCCATTTGTAGAAAATTACGTATCTAAAAAAATGGATTTAATACCTGAAGATGTTTCAACACAAATTATTCCAAGAGATAGACATGCAATGTTTTTTTCAACCCTTGCAATAATCGCTTCAAGTGTTGAACGCTTAGCAACAGAAATCAGGCATCTGCAAAGAACTGAAGTTAGGGAAGCAGAAGAATATTTCTCAGAAGGTCAAAAGGGCTCAAGTGCAATGCCACATAAACGAAACCCAGTGCTCACAGAAAATTTGACTGGATTAGCAAGATTAGTTAGATCTTCTGTTATACCAGCTTTAGAAAATGTTTCTTTATGGCATGAGCGAGATATTTCTCATTCGTCCGTAGAAAGAATGATTGCACCCGATGCTACTATAACTCTAGACTTCGCTTTGCAAAGACTTAACAATGTAATTGAAAATTTACTAATTTATCCTGATACAATGTTAACAAATCTAGAAAAACTTGGTGGTCTTGTTCACTCACAACAAGTATTACTCGCATTAACCCAGAAAGGTGCAAGTAGAGAAGATGCCTATGAAATGGTACAAGAAAATGCTATGAAAGTTTGGGAAACACCAGAACATAAAAGAAAAAATGTTTACAAAGATTTGTTAAAAAAAGATAAAAACGTAATAAAATATCTTAATGAAACCGAAATAGATAAATTATTCAATTTAGATCAACATTTTGTTCATGTTGATCATATATTTGATAGAGTTTTTGACTAAAAGGATAATTGTTCTATGTCTAAAAAGAAAATCTTATATGATGGTAAAGCAAAAACAATTTTTGAAGGTCCTACTTCAGATACAGTAATACAATATTTTAAAGATGATGCTACAGCTAATAATGCTGAAAAACACTCCATAATTAACGGTAAAGGAGTTTTAAATAATTCTATTTCTGACTACTTGATGAAAAAAATAAATGAAATTGGTATACCAACACATTATATCAAAAAATTAAATATGAGAGAACAACTCGTAAGAAAAGTTGAAATCATACCTGTAGAATTTGTAGTTAGAAACATCGCAGCCGGCTCAATTGTAAAAAGACTTGGCTTAAAAGAAGGTAGTGTTTTTTCAAGACCCTTAATTGAACATTATTTAAAAAAAGATGAGTTGGGTGATCCACTTATTAACGAAGATCATATAATTAATTTTGAATGGGGCACTCGAGATGAATTGGATGAAATGCAAGAGTACGGTCTAAGAATTAACGATTTTTTAAGAGGTTTGTTTTTTGGAATAGGTCTTAAACTTGTGGATTTTAAAATTGAGTTTGGAAGATATTATCCTGAAGATGGTAATTCAATTTTACTATTAGCTGATGAAATAAGCCCCGACAATTGTAGATTATGGGACATTAACACTAATAAGAAAATGGACAAAGATTTGTTCAGACAAGAATTAGGTGGTTTAAAAGAGGCATATCAAGAAGTTGCAAATAGATTAGGTATTCTTCCTGAGAAAAAAAAATACTCCAGCGATAAACCCGAATTAGTAAAATAAAGAGAGTTATTATGAAAGTTATTGTAAATGTATCTCTTAAAGAAGGTGTTTTAGATCCAGAAGGACAAGCTATAAAGTCTTCTTTAAATAACCTAGGTTTTGAACATTGTAGTGATGTAAGGACTGGCAAACAAATTATTTTAAATTTGAATCAAAATAGTGAAGATGAAGTTCTTACACAAGCCAAGAAAATGTGCGAAGAGCTGTTAGTAAACACTGTTATTGAAAATTATGAAATAAATATATTAAAGGATTAAAAAAATTTTTCGTTCAGGTGTTGTAATATTTCCAGGTTCTAATTGTGATAGAGATATGATTGTCGCACTCAAGCAAATTACAGGGAAAACTCCAATCAAAATTTGGCATAAAGAAAATGATTTTCCTAATTTAGATTTAATCGTTGTCCCAGGTGGGTTTACCTTTGGAGATTACCTTAGATGCGGCGCTTTGGCTGCTAGATCTCCAGTAATAAGTTCAATTAAAAATCATATAAGTCGCGGAGGCACAGTATTAGGTGTATGTAATGGTTTTCAAATTTTAATTGAAGCTGGAATACTCCCTGGATCTCTTATAAGAAACAAGAAACTCCTATTTACTTGTAGAGAAACAACATTAGAAGTCCAAAATTGTATAAAAAACCCTTTTCTCTCTGGTTTTAAAATTGGTGAATG
>CACIRZ010000064.1 GCA_902589185.1 uncultured SAR116 cluster alpha proteobacterium | reverse complement strand
TCATGTACGGTCCGATCAAGCGTCTTGAAGAGCATTTGGTGGATGCCTTGGTACAGAGAGGCGATGAAGGACGTGACACGCTGCGATAAGCTGTGGGGAGTCGTGAGTAGGCTTTGATCCGCAGATTTCCGAATGGGGAAACCCAAACCATTTTGGTTTATCCCGTAAGGGAGGCGAACCCAGCGAACTGAAATATCTAAGTAGCTGGAGGAAAGGACATCAACCGAGACTCCGTTAGTAGTGACGAGCGAACGCGGACCAGGCCAGCGACCAATTTGAAAACAACCAGAATGATCTGGAAAGATCAGCCATAGTAGGTGATAGCCCTGTATGGGTAATGTTTCATTTTGGTTCTTGAGTAGGGCGGGACACGAGAAATCCTGCTTGAACACGGGGGGACCACCCTCCAAGCCTAAGTACTACTCTGTGACCGATAGCGAACAAGTACCGTGAGGGAAAGGTGAAAAGAACCCCTATGAGGGGAGTGAAACAGACCTGAAACCGAATGCTTACAAACAGTAGGAGCTACATTAAGTAGTGACTGCGTACCTTTTGTATAATGGGTCAGCGAGTTAATTTATTGAGCAAGCTTAAGCCGTTAGGTGTAGGCGAAGCGAAAGCGAGTATTAATAGTGCGACTTAGTTCGATGGATTAGACCCGAAACCGGGTGATCTAGCTATGGGCAGGTTGAAGGTGCGGTAACACGCACTGGAGGACCGAACCCACGTCTGTTGAAAAAGACGGGGATGACCTGTGGCTAGGGGTGAAAGGCCAATCAAACCCGGAGATAGCTGGTTCTCCGCGAAAACTATTTAGGTAGTGCGTTATATATTACTGCCGGGGGTAGAGCACTGGATGGGCTAGGGGGGCGCGAGCCTTACCAAACCTAACCAAACTCCGAATACCGGTAAGTACAGTATAGCAGACAGTCCATGGGTGCTAAGGTCCTTGGACAAGAGGGAAAGAGCCCAGACCACCAGCTAAGGTCCCTAAGTTATGGCTAAGTGGGAAAGGATGTGGGAAGGCCAAGACAGCCAGGAGGTTGGCTTAGAAGCAGCCATCCTTTAAAGAAAGCGTAACAGCTCACTGGTCTAAATAAGCCAGCCTGCGCCGAAGATGTAACGGGGCTAAAGCCATACACCGAAGCTGTGGATGCCGTAAGGCATGGTAGCGGAGCGTTCTGTAAGCCGTTGAAGGTAGCATGTGAGTGTTATTGGAGGTATCAGAAGTGAGAATGCTGACATGAGTAGCGATAAAGAGTGTGAGAAACACTCTCGCCGAAAGCCCAAGGGTTCCTGCGCAAGGTTAATCCACGCAGGGTTAGTCGGCCCCTAAGATAAGTGCGAAAGCAGTAGTCGATGGGAACACGGTTAATATTCCGTGACCTGATGGTAGTGACGAATGACATAAGTTGTAAATACTTATCGGATTGTGTTTGCAGTGAAATTGTTCCAGGAAATAGCTCCATCATTAAGACCGTACCCGAAACCGACACAGGTGGGCAGGTAGAGAATACCAAGGCGCTTGGGAGAATGATGTTGAAGGAACTCGGCAAAATGCACCCGTAACTTCGGAATAAGGGTGACCTGCTCTGGGCAACCAGATTCAGGTAGCATAAAATAGGGGGTAGCGACTGTTTATTAAAAACATAGGGCTCTGCAAAGTGGCAACACGACGTATAGGGTCCGACGCCTGCCCGGTGCTGGAAGGTTAAGAGGAGCTGTGCAAGCAGCGAATTGAAGCCCCAGTAAACGGCGGCCGTAACTATAACGGTCCTAAGGTAGCGAAATTCCTTGTCGGGTAAGTTCCGACCTGCACGAATGGCGTAACGACTTCCCCGCTGTCTCCAACATCAACTCAGCGAAATTGAATTCCCCGTGAAGATGCGGGGTACCCGCGGTCAGACGGAAAGACCCCGTGCACCTTTACTATAGCTTTGCAGTGGCATCAGGAAGCCGATGTGCAGGATAGGTGGGAGGCTTGGAACTTGTGGCGCCAGCCATGAGGGAGCCATCCTTGAGATACCACCCTTCTGCTTTCTGTTGTCTAACCGTGGCCAGTTATCCTGGTCCGGGACCCTGCATGGTGGGTAGTTTGACTGGGGCGGTCGCCTCCCAAATGGTAACGGAGGCGCGCGATGGTAGGCTCAAACCGGTCGGACATCGGTTGTTGAGTGCAATGGCATAAGCCTGCCTGACTGCGAGACTGACAAGTCGAGCAGAGACGAAAGTCGGTCATAGTGATCCGGTGGTTCTGTGTGGAAGGGCCATCGCTCAACGGATAAAAGGTACGCCGGGGATAACAGGCTGATACCCCCCAAGAGTTCACATCGACGGGGGTGTTTGGCACCTCGATGTCGGCTCATCACATCCTGGGGCTGGAGCAGGTCCCAAGGGTTTGGCTGTTCGCCAATTAAAGTGGTACGTGAGCTGGGTTTAGAACGTCGTGAGACAGTTCGGTCCCTATCTGCCGTGGGTGTTCGAATCTTGAGAGGAGCTGTCCCTAGTACGAGAGGACCGGGATGGACGCACCTCTGGTGTACCAGTTGTCGCGCCAGCGGCATCGCTGGGTAGCTATGTGCGGAAAGGATAACTGCTGAAAGCATCTAAGCGGGAAGCCTCCCTCAAAACTAGGATTCGCCGAGAACCGTGGAAGACTACCACGTTGATAGGCTAGGTGTGGAAGCGCAGTA
>CACIRZ010000063.1 GCA_902589185.1 uncultured SAR116 cluster alpha proteobacterium | reverse complement strand
ATTTGGATTTAAATTCAATGCTACGATTATATGTTTCATAGCCATGACATTGTTATTTATTTTAAAATAACTATTTGCTAATTTAAGGTGTGTGTCAAAATTATTATAATCAAGATTTAAGGCTTTATTGTAATATTCCAAAGCATATTTGAAATTTTCTTTTCCCCAATAGGAGTTACCCAAATTTGAGTATAAAACATTATTATTTGGTGAATTATTTATAGCCCTTAAAAACAAAGAAATTGCTTCGTCAAATTTTCCAATGTTATTGTAAATATTTCCTAAATTATTTAATGTGATTATGTAATTTGGATTAATTCTTAATGACAAATTAAAGAATTGAATAGCTTTGTCTAAATTTCCATTTTCTTTATTGGCCTGTCCAAGAAGGTTAAGAACCCTATAATCATGGTTGAATTTTTCTAGAATTATACTTTGTAAATTCACAATATTTTTGTAATCCCTATTATTTTGCATTTGTGCAAGTCTGTCTAAAGTAATAGAGAAATTATTTGTAGATTGTCTAAGTGTTTTTTTTTGATGCTTAATTTTCATAATAAATTATAAACTATAAAAATTAATACCAATTATAATTCTGTCTTTTGTTCCATTGTAAACTGCTGAATGCATTCTATCTGCTGGTATTATTATAACCATACCATTACTTGGAAGTATCTGTTCTTCGGGATCATAAAGCTTAAAAAATCCTGGTTCACTACAATCTTGGTCACCAACTGATACGTAATAGACAAGGCTATACTTTTGTTTTGCTAAATCGAGATATTTATCTTTATCAATTTGACTTAAATGTGTATGTGGAGGAATTCCAGCACCGGCGCCATAAATATTAAAAAAGGAATCATATATATATATATCTGAATTTACAGCAGACTTCATTAATTCAGTTAAATCAGTTTCCAAATTTTTAATAACAGGACACGCTTGATCAAACATATTGTAATCAAGTGAACATCTACCATTTCCAAAAACAGGTGTATTTTTAGCTTCATCCATTTTTCTTGACTGCAGTTGGGATAATGAAATTATTAATTCTGGTTCCACTTTTCTTTTTAGAAAAAATGGGTTTAATTTTAAGCCTAATTTATAATGTATATCATTAGGATTATTAGTGTTGATTTCAGTTTGCTTTCTAGTCTTCCTTCCTTGTAAAACTGATAAAACTAAATCACTCTCTCTCGAATTAGGATCAATAACGTTTGCTTTTGCTAAGCTTTCAATTCCTTTGTCAATATTCCCCTTACTGTAAAAGACGACACCCAAGTTATGATGGGCTTCAGCATAATTGGGATTTAAAGATATCGCTTTTCTACAACTAATTTCAGCTTTTTCTAATCTACCAAGTTCTTGCAGTAAACCGCCTAAATTACAGTGGGCTTCAAAATAATTAGGATTAAAAATCAATGCTTGCTCATAGTTTTCTGCCGCTTCTTCAAATCTACCTAGCTCTCGCAGTGTAACACCCATATTATAGTAAGCATAAGCATAGTCAGGTTTTAAAATAATTGCTTTCCTAAAGCATGCTTCAGCTTCCTCTAATTTCCCTAATTCCTGGAGTGTGGCTCCTAAGTTCATTTGCGCTGTAGCATCTTCTGGTGCCAATTTTACAGACACTTGATTGGGTTTTAAAGATTCAACCACGCGCCCACTTTCTTTTAGTATAACACCCAACACTTTCCACGCGAATTGGTGTGTTGGATATTTTTGGGTAATAATTAGTGCAAGATTTTCAGCGTCTTTAAATTGTCCATTTTGATAGTGTTGGTAAAGATTATCAATCTGATTTTTAGGTGGAGTTTTTTGAACTCTTGATGAAATTGATTGATGTTTCACACATCTATCATCTTCTTTTCTAATATTTTGTTTCGGCTCTTCAAACTTAGACAAAATATAATCATATAAAGAGTGATAATTTAATTTTTTTGCTCTTTTTTCCTCGTATTTTCTTTTACCAGGAGAAAGATTTTGAATAAATTTTAATACTTGTTCATTTTCCATAAACAAGATTTGCAATTTCTATACCACAATTGATAATTTTAGTTTTCAATTTGACGTAAATCTTACGAAACTTAAATGTTATTAAAACTTTAACTACTATCATTTATTTAATTAGATAATTTTATTTATATATTATCATTTCTTAAATACCACGCATCAAAAGAAGTAAGCTTTCTGAAAACCCTGAAATATCCATTACTAATCATCAAATCATCAATCATTTTTTCTAGTATAGTAAAATTATGCTCTATTGTAAAAAAAACAGGTTTGTATCTTTTAAAATTGAAGCTAGATAATATTTCAAATTCACTTCCTTCCGTATCTATAGAAATATAGGAAGGGGCCTTATCATTAAAGTATTCTTTCATAACATCATTTAATGAAATAGTGTTTACTTCTATAACTCTTCCACTTTTAATTCTTAATGCAGTATTTTGGGGTATTGTTGTTTCATCAGAATGGGTAAAATCATTCAAAGTTGACAATGCACCAAGATCCGACATAAAAAATTTTAGTTTGTCACCTGATGATTTCCATATACATTTTTTTATTATTTTTGCATTTGGACGATTGTTTTCTAGTGACATGTGCCATTGAGGGCTTGGTTCTGCTACAACACCTGACCAATTCATATTATTTTCAAGGAAAAAACTATTAGATAAATCTAAACCATTAGTTGCTCCAAATTCTAAAAATGACTTCTCATATTTTTG
>CACIRZ010000062.1 GCA_902589185.1 uncultured SAR116 cluster alpha proteobacterium | reverse complement strand
AATCGAGTGACCAGAAACTTTATCAAAAATTTCGACTTTATTATTATTTGATGAATCTACCTTAATTGTTAGTTCAGGTATATCTTCTGTATATTCGCTCTCTGAAAATTTGTCATATTCAGCACTAATTTTTCTAGCACCACCTCCCATAACAAAGGTAATCAAATCCTCTGGTGGTAAATTTGTTAAACTTATTTTTTCTGCAACTGAATTTTGAATTGAACCAGATGGTACATCAACTTTTACTGGCTCACCTGCGAACGATGATACCTTTAGACCGTCATTATCAACAACTGCTCTAATGTTTTGAGTTTTAAAGCCAAAAATATCATTAGCACGTGGATTACCCTCAACCTTGAAATTTATCTTATCATTGGTATTAATGATAGATAATCGACCAACTTTTTGAGTGCCTACTTTTACTGTTGAAGCAGATGCAAATTTAGGTACTATAGATGAGATCTGAGTAAATACTTTTTCTCCTATAACAGTTTCATTTGCCCCACTAGCCGTTAAAACTTCAGTTTGTGCATTACCAAATTGATCTAAACCAGTAATAGTATATGTTTCACCTGAGTCATTTCCTGCTGGTGTAATTGTAATCACCTGTGGATCCATAACTACCTGAGTAGCTTGTATTCCAACCTTTATAGTACTTGCTGAATTGTTGGCGACAGTAATAGATGAAATTTCATTAAAAGAAATTGTACCAGTTGCTGTAGAATTATTAACTCCAGAAATTGTCTCAGTTTTAAAAACACCAGATGTGTCGTAACCTGAAACCACAAAAGAGTTACTAGTTTCATTTCCATTACAGAAAATAGTTACTTTGCCATTTAATGATTTAGATTTTGCTAAGGCTCCTTCTAAGTATAAATCACCTGCTGTAACTGATTGACTTGTTAACAAAGCATTATCGTCAGTGGTTGATAAAATACCGTCTGTAATTATGCCAACTCCTGCTGACATATTACCATTATATATAGAATCGTCATCAGTCGTCCCTGATGATTCATTCCACGACAAAGTAATAGAACTAGGTGGGGAACCACTAATAACTGTACCTGTACTATCATAAAAAACTGGAATATCACTAGAGTTAAATTTAATTGTATAATTTGATTTTACATCGTTCTCCGTCACCTCAAGTCCCAAAGCGTGCCTATTTACTCCTTCTGAGTTGACTTTTGGTTGTACAACAAAATTTCCAAGCATTGTCATTGTACCTTCTTTTAAACCAAATGTTTCAGCATTTGCAGTATTAGCGGTATTTGACACTAACTTAAATTGGGCACCTTCAATTGTACCTTCTGCCGTTGCTATAAGCTCATATCCAGGTGCTGTTCCAATTTCAATGTTACCTGTAGTATTTGAAGCTGGAGTAATTGAGTGGATTGTTTTAAATAAACCTAAAGATACAGCAGTTTTTCCAGAATTTGGGCCAAAAATAGTTTCAGTTTTACTTAATCCGTCTGTACCAGTACCAACTATTGTAAATGAATTACTACTTTCATCTGCAGTGGCAGTAATAGACACTCTGGTGCCTAATGATGAAGCAAAGGCGGGTGTAGTTCCAATTTCAACTTCGCCATGGTCACCATCAACTCTTACCTCAGTAACTGTTTTAAAAACTTTAGTTCCTGTATTAGTTGCGTTGTTGCCATTCACACCAGTAATTTCATCAGTTATAACATTACCGTCTATATCAGTACCAGTGATAGTAAATTTGAAAGCCGTGTTATCATCGTTATCAAGATTTTTAATTGTTATTCTGGAATTTAGAGATGTGCTATCCTTAAGTGCTCCATCTCGTGACATTACACCTGCACCTGATGGATTTACAAGCTCAATAATTCCATTACTATCTGCTGCTGTGGAATTTAAACCATTAATAGTTAGGGGGGTGGCTGCAGTACCAGTCTGGGATACTGCAATCAAATTATTTATATTTTCTGATGTTCCATTAAAGCGTGCTTTAATTCTATTTGTTTCAGGCCCTTCAACTAATAATTCTCCTGATACCATCTTAAAAGTATAGACTTGTCCTTCAAAACTTAAATCTACAGATTTTCCATCTTGAGGTAGTGAATTAAGCACAACACTTTTTATCTGAGATGTTGGCGTTTGGGATCTGAGTGATGTAAGTAATGCAGTTGAAATTTCTTTTTGAGTGTCTATATTTAAATCATTCGCATCTATTGTTGTATCCCAATTTCCGTCAGCTGCTATAGTTCCAATCTTTATTTTCCCATTATTAGTTCCTGAAGAATTTATGGATGTTACTGTTTTAAAAATATTGGAAGTAGTTACTATACCACCATTAGATCCAGCTATGGTCTCAGTTATAACTTCATTGTTTAAACCTAAACCAGCAATAACAAAATTTGTGCCCGTTGTGTCCTGTTGACTTATAATTTTAATTTTAGCTCCAAGATAATCTGCTGTAGATAAGACGCCATCCATTGAAATTGCACCTGAAGAAAAAGATGTCAATTGAAGTAAACTATCATCGTCATTAATGGCATTGTATCCAAAAGTACCTATCTTAATATTACCATTTGCTGTTGCTGAAGTAGTAATTGACGTTATAGTTTGAAAAACAGTTGAACCATATACTCTTGTACCAACAGATCCTCCTGTTATAGATTCTGTAATAGTTGTTCCAGCTAAATTAGTTCCTGTTACGGTAAATGTATTACCTGTTTCATTAGCAGTAGAAAAGATACTTACAATAGC
>CACIRZ010000061.1 GCA_902589185.1 uncultured SAR116 cluster alpha proteobacterium | reverse complement strand
TTATGAGTAGAATGGAAAAAGCGATTGATAATTTATCAAACGTAGCCTTAAACACAAATGCTTCAAGAGGTAGAATTGAAGATGCTGATTTTGCAAAAGAGTCTGCAAGGTTGACTAAGGCACAAATTCTACAACAATCTGCGATGGCAATGATAGCACAAGCAGGAAAAGCACAACAAAATGTGCTTCAATTATTACAAAGTTAAATCCTCCAATTGATGAAAAAAAAAAGGCCACCATAAGGTGGCCTTTTTCTCTTAATTTCTCCAATTTATCCTTGAAGAAGAGCTAATAAGTTTTGCTTAGATGCATTAGCCTGAGCTAGCATTGAAGTTGCTGCTTGAGACAAAATCTGAGCTTTTGTTAGCTTGGATGTCTCTTGAGCAAAATCAGCATCCTGAATTCTGGATTGAGCAGCTTCAGTATTAACTTTCAAAGTTGTTAAGTTACTTATAGAAGCATCAAGTCTATTTTCAAATGCACCAAAAGATGATCTGAACTTAGAAATTTGCTCAATTGCATTATCAATCAACTCTAAAGAAGCATTTGCTCCAGCCAAGGTTTCAACTGACACCTTTGTACCAGAAACTTCAAACGATGCACTTTGACCCTGAATACCTAGCTTTTGAAGAATGGTTTCTGTTGTGCCAAATGTACCGTCAACACCAGTCCTCATATTTGTATTAGAATCTGCAGCAACAGTTTCAACTTTTATTGGTGTACCTGTTGAGTTAGAAAGTTCTAATTTACCTCGAGAAGTAAAATCATCTCCTATACTTGCAGTATATCCAATTTTTATTTTGGTTGATGTAAAATCAACATCAAGGTCAATTCTTGATACAGTTGCGAAAGCTTTAGTACCAGTAGATGTTCCACTCTGAGCAGGACCAACTATTACTTCGGTTAAACTATTACCAAGCATGTCAGTACCATGAACAGTTATTGTACCGTTAGCTCCTGTAGCGTTATTTCCCTCAGTAACTGTAATCAATGCACCACCAAGGGCTAAACTAGTAGCGCCACTTACTAATGACAATGCAGTAGAAGCACTCAAGTCAGCTTCAGCTACTAAACCATCATCATCTGCTACTTTATTACCATGATTAGCTGCGTTAGTTCCACCGGCATTAGTGTTACCAATTGAAACATTACGGGTGTCAGATTGCGAGGCAGTTATAGAGGTAACAGACTCGTATACATTTTTACTTAGGGCTTCAAGTGTACCACCAGCTCCTCTTACAACCTCAGTAACTGTGTTACCGAAAACATCTGTACCTGTTATTGTAAAGTTTTGATCTGCTTGACCAAGTGTTGATCCAATATTAAAAGTAAGAGTAGAAGCAACATCAGCTACAATTTCAGTAACGGTGTTAAAGGTTTTTGTACTAGTAGAAGTACCACTTTGTGCTGAACCCTGTATAGTCTCAGTTTGAACGTTTCCATCCATATCTGTACCAGTAATAGTGAAGTTGATACCAGTTGCAGCGCCGTTTCCAAGCTCTGTAATTGTAATCATTCTTCCTTTTACTTGTCCACTCGTAGCAGTTGAAGTTAATGTCATTGCAGATGTAGAAGCTGCCTGACCAACTGATAATTCGTCAGGATCATTGGTAGAACCAGCAGATGTAAAAACAACTTGGCTATTGAAGTTTGATGGGCTCAATAATGTCAAGTTTGTATTTGTAATTGCAGCAGCTGCACGAAGTGAGTCAACATCTTCATCACTACCTCCTATAATACCACTAACACTTACTGTTCCATTAACATCTTTAAATGCCCTTATAAAATCAGTATCACCCTGATGAGTTACTCTAATGTCCACACCAGACGCACTTGATAATGTAACAGCACCATCAGAATTAGCTTTCGCTCTTATATCACCTACTGATGCATTGTTGATTGCAGATACAACACCTTCAATACCATTAGCAGATGTTACATTAATTGCAGTACTATTAACAAAAAATTCAGTAGTACCACCTGGCATTGCTCCAAAATTTAGAGCTAACTGAACTTCGTTAAACGCACTAGCAGTTACGCCTGATTTATCAGTTACAGCATTAATTGCATTTGCTATTGATGAAGCTTGACCTGTATCTGAAGCTCCAACTAAGACATCATTAATCTTGATTTCATTAGCAGTTAGAGCAGTTCCACTTACTGTATCAGTTTCTAATACAGCACCAGTTGAAGTTTCATTAAAACCAACAGCATTTACATCACCAATAGTACCTAGTCCATTAGCGTAGCCATTAACTTCACTTCCAGCTTCAATTCTAACATTAGAACCATCTAAGTTTTTAAGACTAACAAAACCTGTATAAGTTCCTGCTGTAAAACCTACATCTGAAGAAGCAGATCCTGCAATAATAATAGCTTCACCAGTTTTGTTAGATAAAGTTATTGAATTATCAGCATTTAATGATGCATTTATACCGGAAACTGCTTCATTAATTTTAGCAGTTAAGTCAGCGTATGATGTAGCAATAGCAACTGTGTCCCCATTAACTGTAAAGGTTGCTGATTGTGAAAAAGTACCTTTAACACTAGATGAAAGTGAGTTAAATGCATCAGCCTCTGCTCCATGTATGCCAGTATTAGCGTTTATAGCATCCGCTAACAACTTAGCTTCATTCGCTCCAGAAGCTGAAGTGTCGGAATTAAAATCAGATGCAAATGCGTTAAAACCGTTTATTTTAATATCAGCAGCAGCAATAGTATTAGCTGTATTACTAAAATCTTTTTCATCAATTCTCTCACTTGTTAATGTGGTAACACCAGTAGCACCACTTAACCCAAGAGAAATTGAATCAGATTTTTGTAAACCTACT
>CACIRZ010000060.1 GCA_902589185.1 uncultured SAR116 cluster alpha proteobacterium | reverse complement strand
AAAGCATTTATTAACACTTATAAATGATGTATTAGATTTATCAAAAATTGAAGCAGGAAGGGTTGAGTTGTTTAACGAGACATTTGAGTTAAAACAAATTTTGGATGATGTCATGAAGACATCTTCACCATTAGCTCAAAAGAACGAAAATGAATTAATAATAGATTATAAAACAGAAATTGATTTTGTAACTGCTGACCAAACAAGGATCAAACAAGTAGTTTTAAACCTAATTTCTAATGCTTGTAAATTTACAGAAAAAGGGAAAATAACCGTTGGAGTAAACAAAATCCTTCGTGATGGCGGTGACTTAATTTCTATAGATGTAAGTGACACTGGAATTGGTATGTCTGACGAGCAGATGTCTAGATTGTTTAATTCATTTGTTCAGGCTGACAGTTCAACAACAAGAAAATATGGTGGTACTGGTCTTGGACTTACTATTTCAAAACAGCTTGCAATATTAATGGGTGGTGATGTCATAGTTAATAGTAAGTTAGGAAAAGGTACAACTTTTACTGCAACATTCCTTGCGGATTTCATTGGTGCATCTGAAAATCTTAAAAATTTAAATAAAGAAACAGGTTCACTCATTGAAAACGTAATTTCTTTAGAAAATAGTTCTGGAAAAACAATTTTAATTATTGATGACGATCCTACTGTTAGTGAGTTAATGAAAAGACAGCTTTCTAAAGAAGGATACCAAGTTATTATTGCGCCAAACGGTAAAGATGGAATTCGTTTAGCAAGAGAACTCAAACCAGATGCAATTACTTTAGATATCTTAATGCCAGAAATGGATGGTTGGTCAGTATTACGTACTTTAAAAGCTGATCCTGAAGTTTCAAATATTCCAGTAATTATGGCTTCAATATTAGATGAAAAAAACAAAGGTTTTTCACTTGGCGCAGCAGATTTTTTATCAAAACCAATTCAAAAAGAATATCTAATGAAATCAATTAGAAATTTGACAGGTGATAAAGAAAATTTAAAAATTTGTATAATTGAAGATGATGAAAGTCTCCGATTTACAATAAAGGAAATATTGGAAAAACAGAACGTAGAAATTTTAGAGGCTGAAAATGGAAAAGTTGGGATGTCTCTTTTGCAAAAAGAAGAAATTAAACCCGATTTAATTTTATTAGATTTAATGATGCCTGTTATGAATGGGTTTGAGTTTTTAAAATCAATTAGAGAAACTGACCTTAATTCTATTCCAATTTTAGTTTTAACTGGTGCAGATTTAAGTGAGGATGAAAAATCATTTTTATCTGGGGAAGTACAAAGAATTCTTGAAAAAAGTGAAGATACTTTGTCATCAATAGTAAGCGAGGTAGGTAATGTAATCAAAGCTTCTTCAAAAGAAGGAAATAAAAAATGACAAAAATTTTATACGTAGAAGATAATGAAGATAATGTTTATATGTTATCTAGACGATTAAAAAGAAAAGGTTTTGATATAGTCGTTGCTGTAGATGGTGAACAAGGTGTAGAGATGGCATCAACAGAAAAACCAGATCTTATTCTTATGGATTTAAGTTTACCTAAGATGGATGGATGGACTGCTACTAAACATATTAAAAGTAATGATGAACTTAAATCAATCCCAATAATTGCTTTATCAGCTCATGCAATGGAAGAACATAAGCAAAGAGCACTTGATAGCGGATGTAATGATTATGATACAAAACCAGTAGATATTAATAGATTATTATCTAAAATATCAGAACAGTTAGGTATTAAAAATGATTAATAAAGAAGATGCTAATATTCTAATTGTTGATGATATTGAAGATAATAGGTACACACTTGAAAGAAGGTTAAAAAGGGACGGGTATACAAATATTTTTTTAGCAGAAGGTGGTAAATCTGCTCTTGAGATGGCTGTAGAAAATAAATTTGATTTAATTCTCTTAGACTTAATGATGCCAGATATGAGCGGCCTTGAGGTTCTTAAACACTTAAAAGGTGATCCTCTTCAAAGATCAATTCCAGTAATTATGGTTACTGCATCAGATGAAGTTGAGACTGCTGCTGAATGCATAATTAATGGTGCAGACGATTTTATTACTAAGCCATTTAATGGAACCTTGCTCAAAGCCAGGGTAGGTGCAAGTCTAGAGAAAAAAAGATTAAGAGATACAGAAGAAAATTATCTGGATAGGGTTGAAACAGATAAAAAAAGATCCCAACAAATTTTGAAAACTGTCATGCCTACTTCTGTGGCTAATGAATTGCAGTCATCTGGTAAAGTTAGGTCTAGAAGACATGATGACGTCGCAATTCTAATTTGTGATTTAGTTGGTTTTACTACTTTTTGTGAAAAAAACGATCCAGAATTAGTAGTCGAAACCTTACAAGGTCTTGTCGAAAATTTTGAAAAAGCTTTTGAAGACTTTGGGTTAGAAAAAATAAAAACAGTTGGTGATGCTATTGTTGCAGTTGCTGGTTTATCTTCACATGCTATCTCTCCTGTAAAGTCTTGTGTTGATTGCTCTTTTAAATTAAGAGAGATTGCAAACTCACAATCAATGCCTTGGAATCTTCATCTTGGTATACATTCAGGTTCACTAGTAGCTGGTACAGTTGGAACTAAAACAGTCCAATTTGATATTTTAGGCAAAACAGTAAATGTTGCTTTCAACATATGTGATATGTCTGAATCAAATCAAATTTTGATATCTAGTGATGCTTGGATGACGGCAAGGAATGAGATTAAAGTTAAGTCAATCGGATTAAAAAGACTCAAAAGTGGCCAAGATATTGAAATGTTAGAGTGTGTTTAGAATTACCACTCGTTTTCAAATTCATGCGAAAATGAAAACATTTTTTGAGGAGTTGCCTCTCCTCTAGGAATTTGAGCTATAGGATTTAAATTAAATTCATCAACACCTCTAGCAAGCTGTGTTTCAAAAAATGGCCAAATTTTTAAATCACCCTTAACGTTAGTTGGTGAAAATCTCATAGTAACGCCGCATCTTCTTCTGTCAGAATTATTTGCTTCCGATCCATGTAAAAGGGCATCATTATGAAGAGAAATTTGTCCAGCTTTCAAATTAAGTGAAACTATTTTTGTTTCATCTAATTGATCAAATGATACTTCTTGATCAAGAACTAAATTTTTAGCAGTATTTTTTTTG
>CACIRZ010000059.1 GCA_902589185.1 uncultured SAR116 cluster alpha proteobacterium | reverse complement strand
GCAATGATGTTGACATGTTCATTTTTGCTTTGAAGTATGTTTATTAAATTTTTAATGTTATCACTCAAATTATTTAAATTTAAAATGCAAGCATCAAAACTTCTATTTGCTACGGTTTCATGCAGCTCTTCATTATTTTCTACAATTAATAAGTCATAATTATTGTATTTTGAAATTTGATAGTAAAGAATTGAGTTTAAAATTTTTTCCTTTTCATATAATAATATTGATAAGTTTTGTTTCAAGGAAATCACCTTAAATTAAGTAAATAAAGATTCACATGAATAGTACTTTAACAGTTAAAATAGAAAGAGCAATATCTGAGCTTAGAAGAGGAGGGAAATTAGTAATCTCTGACATTAATTCAGGAACTTCTGTCTTACTAGTAGCTTCTGAGCTTATAGAAAACCGAACAATATATGAGTTGTCAAAACTTTCTCTATCAAGACCAAATATTATTTTATCTAAAAATCGAAGCAAAGCAATTGGTATAAATGGAGCTGATGGACCGTGTTCAATTTTAATAAAGAATAATTGGGAAGTAGATGATATTCTATCTCTATGCATGCCATTAGCTAATCATAAAATTCCTAAAGTTGATGGTGCTTTGCCTGAGAGTTATAAAGGAATTGTATCCTCTTGTATTTTACTCTTACGACAATCTAGGCTTCTTCCTGCTGGCTTGATGGCTATAATCTCAAACATTACAGTTGAACAAATAAATAAGTGGGCGTTCGATAAAAATCTAATTCATGTGAACACCTTTGATATTAAAGCTTACGAGCAGGTAAGTGCTAGTAATTTAATCATGTCAGTAAAGGCCAGAGTCCCAATTCTACATACTGAAAATTGTGAAATTATTATATTTAGACCAAGAGATGGTGGTAACGAACACTTTTGCCTAGTTTTTGGAAAAAATAGAAAATTGACTAGTGATAACGCTTTAGTAAGAATTCATAGCCAATGTATAACAGGAGATGTCCTAGACAGTCTCAAATGTGACTGTGGTCAACAATTAAAACAGTCTATCAAATTAATGGCTGAAGCTGACGAAGGAATTCTGATATATCTTGCACAGGAAGGAAGAGATATTGGATTACTAAATAAGCTTCGAGCATATTCATTGCAAGAAAAAGGTATGGACACTGTAGAAGCTAATGAAGATTTGGGATTTAATGATGATGAGAGACTATATTACCCTGCAAAAGAAATTTTGGCTCAACTAAAAATAAAGAATGTAAATTTAATTACTAATAATCCTAAAAAGGTTGAACACCTAAAAAATTTAGGAATAAATGTTACAAAGCGAATTCCTATTAAAATAAACCCAAATAAACATAATAAGAAATACCTTGAAACAAAATCCAAAAAATCAGGGCATATACTCTAATTAAACTTGTCTTTTGCCAAATAAATGTGAACCAATTCTAACTGAGGTTGCCCCAAACTTTATTGCATCTTCATAGTCACTGCTCATCCCCATAGATAATTCCAATAAATTATTTCTATTTGCAATTTTTTGTAATAAAAGGAAGTGCATAGATGGTTCTTCATTTATTGGTGGTATACACATTAATCCAACTATTGGTAAATTTAAGTCATTAATACAATATTGTATAAACGTATCTGCCTCCAGTGGGTTTATTCCACTTTTTTGGGGCTCATTACCAGTATTGACTTGGATATAAAAACTTTTTGTTTTAGTTTTAAGATTTAAGTTTTTGGCTATTTCTTTTGCTATTTTTTCTCTGTCAATAGTCTCAATAACATCAAATAGATTTAAAGATTGCTTAACTTTATTTGTTTGCAGTGGTCCTATAAGTCTTAATTCTAAATCTATATTATTTTCTATTCTCTTTTGCCATCGATTAATAGCTTCTTGAACTCTATTTTCACCAAAAATTTTTTGTCCACATGCAAGTGCATTTTCAATTTTATAATCCTCCTGTTTTTTTGAAACGGCTACCAATTTCGGAAGTTTATGTTTTGAAAAAATACTAGCCTTATGTATTTCATTTATTTTAGATAAAATTAACTCATAGTTTTTTTGGATATTTACCAATATTATTACTCCCTATATTATAGTTTTAACATAAATTAATAAGATAGTAAGATTTCATAATGTTGCATAAATACAACACTGGAAGAAAAAAGTGGCATTTTTGTCATTACACACTAGTTTTAGCAGTTATAATAGTATATTTAAATATTACCAAACATTTCTGTGGTAGAAATGTGGCTTAACCGTTTTCTCTAAGAAAACATAATATAAGGGGATACGCAATGCGTAAATTACTTTTAGGAACTACAGCTCTAGCTGCTGCTGCTACTCTTTCAGCTAACGCAGTTTTAGCAGATGTTACTATCTCAGGAAGTTATGAATTCAAGTATCTTTCAAGAAGTTCAAATGACAGCACTCTTGATGGAACTACAATGACTCATGGCGATACTGATATGGTAATTAATTTTACTTCAAAAACTGATTCAGGTTTAGACCTTACTTACAGATATGACATTAGTCCTGTTGGAAGCGCTGACACAGGTGGCATGACTATCGATGAAGCTTCTCTAGCAATTGCAGGTGGTTTTGGTAAAATCGTTTTAGGTATGGATGATGACGCTGCAGATGCATACAACATCGATGAAATGGATCTAATTGCAGAAGAGCCAGCTGCAACTATGGCTTCATCATCAATTAGTTCTAGCTCATCTATTTCTTCTGACGATGCAATGAAAGTTGCTTATCATCTTCCTGCAATGGGTGGCTTAACAGCTGGTGTTTCACATACTGACAGAAGTGCTGCTGGTGGATCTGATACAACTTCATATGGCGCTAAGTACTCTATGGACGCAGCAGGCGCAGCTATAACTTTAGGTTATGCGGCTGTTCAAGATGAAAACGCGACTCAAGATGTAGACATGGAAAACATGGGTATTAAAGTTGTGTCTGGTGATATTTCACTAGTTTTATCACAAGGTAATTATGAAGCCAGTGATGAAGACAGAGACAACTCAGGTGGTTCAATTTCCTACAAGATGCCTAATGGTATGACTGTTGGTGCATTTGTCTTTAAATCAGAAGATGATAAAGATGTTGGTGAAGAATATACAGCTTCTGGCGCTGAAGTTCAGTACAACATTGCTTCTGGTTTAAAAGCTACT
>CACIRZ010000058.1 GCA_902589185.1 uncultured SAR116 cluster alpha proteobacterium | reverse complement strand
AGTTGGAATTAATGAAAAGGGGAATCAAGTTTTTAAATTAGATGTGTTAACTGAACTTAATAATATTTTTCACAATGCTCATGATGCTATGGGTGATGTTGATGCTACTATAGAAATTGCTAAAATTTTGCAGACAAGTTCCAATAAAGTTTGGAATGCTGGGCTTAAAAATAATAATAAAATAGATGTAGATAACTTTTTAATCCAAAATAATATTATTTGTATGGATGAATATCTTTTTGGTAAATTTAATGTTCACGCTGTTACTTATGTTTGCAAGAATCAATTTAATTACCCTCAATGTTTTGATTTGATCCATGATCCATTAGATTATATTGATATGTCTATTAAAGATTTAAAAATTAAAATGAAACAAAAACCTAAATTAATTAAGGAGATTAAAAACAATAAAAATCCTATCTTATTAGATTCAAGCGTTATTCATAAAATGCCATTATATCAATCAATTGGTATGGAAGTTCTAACTCACAGAGCAGAAATAATTAAACAAAGCTCTGATTTTAAAAATAAAATCCAAACAATTCTTTTTGAAGAGTACGAGACAAAACAAATGACTAAATCACAGATTGATATATTACCAGAAGAAAGTATTTATTCTGGCGGTTTTCCAGATAATCAAGAAAAATCTAAAATGATTGATTTTCATAATGCTGACTGGGAAGAAAGATTTTATATTTCAAATCAGTTCAAAGATGAACGTTATAAATATTTTGCTCATTTGTTAATTTATGAAGAGATGCCTCATGTACTTCCAAAATCTGAATATGAAAATATCCATAAAATTATTTCCAATCAGATTTTAAGCACTGATAATGAAAAGTGGAATACAATCCCTAAGGCATACCATGAGCTAGATAATTTACGTGAGGAATATGAAAGACAAGGCAATGATGAAAAATTGTTATTTTTAGAAGATTGGGATCATTTTCTACAAGATCTTGAAAAACAGTATCAATTAATTTAAGTTTTTTAACTAAGGAGAGATTAAAATGGCAACAAATAAAACAAATGATCAAAACTTTAAAGCAGATGTTTTAGAGTCCAAAGAACCTGTGTTAGTTGATTTTTGGGCAGAATGGTGCGGGCCTTGCAAAGCAATTGCACCCTCCCTAGAAGAATTATCTGAAGAAATGAGTAATAAATTAAAAATTGTTAAAATTAATGTTGATGAAAATCCTTCAACATCTCAAGCATATAGTATAAGAAGTATTCCTGCTTTAATGATATTCAAGGATGGGGAAAAAATATCTGAGAAGATGGGAGCTCTTCCAAAATCGGCTCTTGAGTCTTGGATTAAAGATACAATCTAATCAATAATCGTTTCGTTAAATTTTAACGCATAACCAGCTAAATATAAAGATCCAGTTATTAACAAGGGAATTTTATCGTCGGCTTTCTTAAGGGCATTTTCTAAACTATTTGAAGTGCAAGTGTTAAAACCAAATTCATCTAATTTATTTTTTATGTCTAAGGCTGAAAGTGAATTTTTTTGTTCAGGTATAGCAATAGCATAAATTTGATTAATATGATTTTTAAAAATATTAACAAAATCTTTTATTTCTCTGTTATTTAACATTCCAATAATTAAGTTCCATTTTCCAAAAGATTGTTTCTTTAGATATTGATTAAGAACAATTGCACCATCTAGATTATGTGAACCATCAATTACAGTAATATTTTTTCTGAGATTGAAAATTGTTCCATCCGTTAATCTGTGGATTCTTCCAGACCAAGAGGTTCTTGCAAGTCCTTGCTTTACCTTGGGTAAGGAAATCGATGGTATAAGAAATTTGGCAGCCGTAAATGCTGTTGATGCATTTTCGTATTGGAAGTCGCCAGCTAATCCTAATTTTGTATCTTTAGAAATTTTATCTATTTGGATGATCTTTGAGTTTAATTCTTTTGCATTATTAACTAATGTTTTGAGTGCTAGATCTTTACTTTGTTTAGCAATTATTACAGGAATATTTTCTCTTAAAATACCTGCTTTCTCTTTTGCTATTTTTTCAATTTTATTTCCAAGAAATTCTTCATGATCAAAGCCAATTTTAGTAATTATAGTAAGCTTTTTATTTTCTATAATATTTGTCGCATCTAATCTTCCACCCAGCCCAGTTTCAAAAATATTAATATCACTAGGAAACTGTTTGAATGCAACAAATGCTGCTGCAGTCGTAATTTCAAAAAAAGTTATTGGATTGTTATTATTTTTTAATTCAATTTCTTCTAATATATTTATTAAATTTTCGTCTGAAATTAAATTTTTATTTATTCTAATTCGTTCATTAAAATATATTAAATGAGGAGAAGTATATATATTAACTGACAAATCATGAGCTTCTAAAATTTCTTTCAGGAATGTTGCAGTTGATCCTTTGCCATTTGTTCCTGCAATATGAATTACGTTATTTAAATTATTTTGTGGATTATCAAATTTATCCATTAAAAAATTTAATCTTTTAAGATCAAACATCCTATTTAAAGTTGAAGATAAATTTTTTTTAGTATTTTTCAATTTAAATAAATTAATAAGTCATATTAATTTAAATAAAAAGTCAGAGACTTTAACAATTTTGAAATTTTACTTTTTTGTTCTGATCTCGGAACAACTATATCGATCATACCATGGGATTTTAGATATTCTGCGGTTTGAAAATCTTCAGGTAATTTTTCTTTGACAGTTTCTTCTATAACTCTTCTTCCAGCAAATCCAATAATTGCTCCTGGTTCAGCAATATGAACATCACCAAGCATAGCAAAACTTGCTGTAACACCACCAGTAGTTGGATTTGCATGTAAAACTATATATGGTAACTTTGCTTTTTTTATTTTATTAATTGCAATTGTTGATCTGGGCATTTGCATTAAAGAAAATATACCTTCTTGCATTCTTGCACCTCCTGAAGACGGTACAACTATAAGAGCACATTTTCTTTTTATAGCTTCTTCAGAGGCTAAGATTAATCCATCTCCTACATATCTTCCCATTGATCCTGCCATAAATGCAAAGTCAAAACATGCTAAGATTACAGGTGTTTTATCAATTAATCCAAAGCTTACTAATAAAGCATCATCAAGTTTAGTTTTGTTTTGAGCATCTTTTATTCTATCACTATATTTTTTTTTATCTTTAAAATTTAGTGGATCTAATTTTGGATTTGAAATTGTAATATTTTCTATCGAGTCTTTATCGAGGAGAAACTCAATTCTTTCTTTTGCAGATAAATGATCATGAAAACCACATGTTTTACATACGTTATTATTTGCTGAAAATTCTTTGTGAAATATCATCTGAGAACAAGATT
>CACIRZ010000057.1 GCA_902589185.1 uncultured SAR116 cluster alpha proteobacterium | reverse complement strand
TGTTCCTGAATCTACTTTAGTCAATGTACCTGAGCCGGCCATAATACCGCCATACGTTAGAGTAGTACCAGAATTAACGTCTATTATCCCATTACTTGCGCCAAGAGCAATGCCTCTATTTGAGTTAAGAGTAAAATCAGCAGAAGATTCTAAAGTTCCTCCATTTAAGGTGAGATGACCTGCTGATGCTGAACCTGGTGCCGCTCCTAATCCACTGTCAGCGCTAATACTGAGCTTGCCAGCACTGATTGTTGTTACTCCAGAGAACGTATTTGTTCCAGATAAAGTCAGAGTTCCTGAACCAGCCTTACTTAAGTTACCTGATCCGCTTATTACTCCTGATATTTCATCATTTCCATTGTCTCCAGTTGTTAAAGTTATACCATTTGCTAGCTCAACGTTTCCTGATCCTTGTAAGGAGTTAATAGTATCACTTGCATCAACATCATAAATAGCTCCTGAAGATACAGATACATTTGTTTGATCGGATAAAGTTCCAGTAGTCTGGACTTTTCCTCCATTTATGACAGTATTACCAGTGTAAGTGTTACTACCTGAAAGCAATAATGTTCCTGTACCAGTTTTATAATATCCCCTACTACCTGAAATTACACCACCATAGGTTAATATATTTGAACCAGTAACTTGAATAGTACTTGCACTATTTAAATTAATTCCTTTATTGCTTCCAAGAGTAAATGAAGCACTACCTTTAAGAGTTCCTCCATTCAAAATAATATTATCTGCATCAAGAGATCCTGGATTTGCACCTAAATTATCACTAGAAGATACACTTATTGTACCTGAGGTAATAGTCGTAGATCCTGAATATGTACTGGTACCTGATAGAGTTAAAATACTTGAATTTGAAGTTTTTGTTAGCGCTCCTGTTCCACTTATAACTCCTGATAATGTTTGATCAGAAGAAGAAGTATAATTTAGCAAACCTGAATTTGAAATATTACTTGCATAGGTTCCCGAGCCCAATTGACCTGATATATTTAAAGTACCAGCATTAATGGCTGTTGTGCCAGAATACGTATTTACACCTGAAAGAGTAAAAGTACCAGAACCAGCCTTTGCTAAATTACCTGGTCCACTTATTACTCCTGAAACCGTATTATTATCAGAATCTCCAGTTGTTAATGTAATTCCACTTGAAAGCTCTACATTGCCTGCACCCTCCAAAGAATTAATTGTGTCTGTAATATCAACATCATAGGTTGCTCCAGTAGCTACACTCACATTAGTTGCGTCAGCTAATGTTCCATAAACACTGAGGGTTCCGTTCGAAATAATAGTATCTCCACTGTATGTATGATTTCCTAAAAACAACCATAATTTACCGACACCAGTTTTAGTTAAGTTACCTGATCCGGCAATCACCCCCATATATCGAATTCGTGTATTCTCATCACCATCTGTTTTAATTGTTCCGCCACTTGCACCTAACGTTATACCTCTATTTGTTTCATGGTTTACATTGGCAGTAGTTTGTAACGTACCGCCATTTATTGTTAAATGATCTGCTGTTGTTGATCCAGGCACTGCTCCTAATCCACTGTCAGCGCCAATACTGATCGTTCCTGCACTAATTGTTGTTGATCCTGAGTAAGTATTTACTCCTGAGAGAGTTAAAGTTCCGGGATCAACTTTAGTCAATGTACCTGAACCGGCCATTATACCGCCGTACTCTAAAGTAGTACCAGAATTAACATCAATTATCCCATTACTTGCCCCAAGAGCAATGCCTCTATTTGAGTTAAGAGTAAAATCAGCAGAAGATTCTAAAGTTCCTCCATTTAAGGTGAGATGACCTGCTGATGCTGAACCTGGTGCCGCTCCTAATCCACTGTCAGCGCTAATACTGAGCTTGCCAGCACTGATTGTTGTTACTCCAGAGAACGTATTTGTTCCAGATAAAGTCAGAGTTCCTGAACCAGCCTTACTTAAGTTACCTGATCCGCTTATTACTCCTGAAATTTCTCGGTCTGTTGTATCACCAGTAGTTAATGTTACGCCATTTGCTAGCTCAACATTACCAGATCCTCTTAAAGTTTGAATAGTATCACTTGCATCAACATCGTAAATAGCTCCTGAAGATACAGATACATCTGTTGTATCAGCTAAAGTGCCAGTCATCTGTAAAGTACCTGCAGAAATATTTGTGTCACCCGAGTAACTGCTTGCTCCTGATAGTAGGAATGTTCCTAAACCTGATTTTGTTAGATTTCTAGTACCTGCAATAATACCGTCGTAAGTTAATGTGACTGTATCAGCTGCTTCTACAGTAGAATGACTATTTAAATTTATTCCCCTATTACCATTTAATGCAAATGTAGAATTAGCTAGTAAAGTTCCGCCATTTAAAATTAAGTGACCTGCTGTTGGTGAACCAGGAACAGTTCCAAGTCTATTGTCATTATCTATGCTTAAAGATCCAGAACTAATAGTTGTTGTACCTGAATAATCATTTGATGTTGTTAACAAAAATACACCATTACCAGTTTTAGTTAAATCACCACTTCCTCCAATATTGCCAGCATAAGTAAAAGTGGTTGACGAATTTGTCGAAATAATTCCATTATTTGCGCCTAAGTTAATGCCTCTGTTAGCATCTAGAGAAAAATTTGCTCTAGTTTCAAGCCCGCCCCCATTCAAAATTAAATGCGAAGAGGATACTGTACCGGGAGCGGTACCTAAATTATTGTCTGCGCTAATGCTGATATAACCTTGTTCAATTGTTGTTGATCCAGTTATTGTATTAGCTCCAGACAAAGTTAAAGTGCCAGAGCCATTTTTTACAAAGGTGCCGTCGCCAGATAAATTTCCAGAAAATGTTGAACTACTACTGGCATTTGAGGTTAAGGTCATACCAGAAGGTACAGAAATAGTTCCTGCTCCAGATAATGATCCAACCGTGTCATCATTATCAAGTGTATAGGTTGAACCTGATGCTATAGAAACATTTGTATTATCTGACAAAGTTCCCTTTACTATAAGTTCACCTGCAGAAATTGTGGTTGTACCAGTATGAGTGTTATTACTCAATAAAGTAAAAGATCCTGAACCATTTTTTGTAAATCCTCCAGAACCAGAGATAATTCCACTAAAACTTTGATTAGAACTATTATTTAATGTTAAAGTTCCAGACGAAATTGATATACCACCGCTACCCGATAATCCGGCTAATTCTACATTACTATTTACATCATAGGTTCCTCCATTTGATATCAAAGTATTGTTAGATGGTACGGAATTTGTGCTACTAACCCTCAAAGTTCCAGCATCTACTTTAGTTGATCCAGTATAAGAGTTAGATCCACTTAAAATAACAGTTCCACTTCCAGTTTTATTTAAATTTCCTGATCCAGATATAGA
>CACIRZ010000056.1 GCA_902589185.1 uncultured SAR116 cluster alpha proteobacterium | reverse complement strand
AGAATACAATCTTAGCTTCCTCATCTTCATATCTTGTTATATCTAAAATTTCTGAGTTAGTAGAATATAAACATAGGTGTATTAATGCTCATCCTGCATTGCCACCTCATGTGGTTCCATTTGTTGAAGTGACAGGAAGTGAAAAAACATCTGAGGAAATAATAAATAAAGCTCTTAACATATATAAAAAAGCTAACTATGCGGCAATATTATTAAAAAAAGAAACCGAGGGATTTGTATTAAATAGACTTCAAGGAGCTCTTCTAAATGAAGCTGTTAGACTTCATGAAGGTGGCTTTGCTTCTATGGAAGATATTGATATTGCTTTAAAACATGCACTTGGAATAAGATGGGCATTCATGGGGCCGTTTGAAATAATGGACTTAAACGCACCAGAGGGTATCAAAGATTCTTTTAATAGATATAGAACTGGGATACAAAACCTTGCTAAACAACAAAATACTGTGCCATCTTACTCGGATGAGTATTTAAATAAGTTAGATAAAGAACAAAGACAAAGATTAGCTTTTAATGACAGAACTGATAGAATAGAAAAACGTAACAAAATGATAGCATTAATTAGAAAACTAAAAATTGAACTAGGAGAGGATGTCTGAGATGGCAAAAATCAAAAAAGTAATAATAAGTTGTGCAGTAACCGGTGCTATACATACACCGTCAATGTCTGAGTATTTGCCAGTTACAGCAGAAGAAGTTATAGAACATTCTTTGGCTGCTCATGAGGCAGGTGCTGCCGTTTTACATCTTCATGCTAGGGATGAAGTGGATGGTCATCCAACACAGGATCCTGAAGAATTCCAAAAGTTTCTGCCTACAATTCAAAATTCTTGTGATGCCGTTATAAATATAACAACAGGTGGTGGACCTCAAATGTCTGTTGAAGAGAGAATGAAGCCTGCAATGCACTTTAAGCCAGAGCTCGCTTCATTAAATATGGGATCTATGAATTTTGGTCTTTTCCCAATGTTAAAAAAACATAATCAATTAAAATATCCATGGGAAAAGGATATGTTGGAAAGAAGTAAACATACTCTTTTTAAAAATACATTTGAAGATATAGAAAATATTATGACACTAGGTTATGAAAATGGAACAAAGTTTGAATTTGAGTGTTATGATGTAGGGCATTTATATAATCTTCACTATTTTCATAGAGAAGGTATGTTGAAAGGTCCATATTTTATTCAATTTGTAATGGGAATTATGGGTGGAATTGGAGCTGATGCTGATAATTTACTTCATATGAAAAAAACAGCAGATAAACTTTTTGGTGACGCTGGTTATGAATGGTCAGTTGTGGGTGCGGGTGCAACTCAAATGAGAATTAATGCAACTGGTGCTTCTTTAGGATCACATGTAAGAGTTGGCCTAGAAGATTCGTTATGGGATGGGCCTGGTAATTTAGCAAAAACAAATGCGGATCAGGTTAAAAGAGTTGTAGAAATTCTTAATGGGTTATCATTAGAAGTAGCAACTCCAGATGAAGCAAGGCAAATGTTAGGTCTTAAGGGTAAAGATAAAACTAACATTAAGTAAAAGGCTTAAAAATGAATTATGAAAAACTTCTTGATGGGAAAAAAGTAATAATTACTGCGGGAGCTGACGGAATTGGTTATGCAATTGCTAGAAGATTTGAAAAAGCAGGTGCCCACGTCTTTGTTTGTGATATAAACAAAGAAGCTGTGATTAAAGCAAATAGTGTTGACGATAATATCAAAGCCACTGTGTGTGATTTAAGGCAAACTCAACTTATTTCTTCTATGGTTGAGGAAGGATTAGATCATTTAAAAGAGGTTCATATAATTGTAAACAATGCAGGCATTGCAGGAGAAACTGCGGCTATTGGTGATCAAACTCTCGGCGGGTGGCAAGAGTGTCTTCAGGTAAATATGACTAGCCATTTTGAAACAATGAGGCTTCTGGTTCCGCGAATGAATAATGAAGGTTCTATTCTTTCAGTTTCATCAGTTGCAGGAAGAGTTGGTTTTGCATATAGACTTCCATATGCTGCAACAAAGTGGGCTGTAATTGGTATGGTTAAGAGTCTGGCTATAGAACTTGGTCCCAGGGGTATAAGGGTAAATGCACTTCTGCCAGGAATTGTTGAAGGCCAAAGACAAAATAAAGTTATCGAAGCTAAAGCTAAAGTAAAAAATATTTCATTTGATGCTATGAAAGATGAAATTTTATCTGGCGCATCATTAAATAGATTTGTTACTCACGACGATTTAGCAGAGCAAGCTCATTTTTTGTGTAGTCCTCTTGGAAAAAATATTTCTGGTCAAGCGATAAGCGTTTGTGGAAATATAGAAAAGGCCGGATAAGTTTACTTTATAATCTCATCTAATATTGGATAGATATAAGTTTTAAATAATTCTGGATTTTCTGACATAGGAAAATGACCAATTCCTGGAATTATAGTTGCCTTAGACCCTTTAATTCTTTTTGCAGTCTCTAATGTTCTCTCAGGTGTACAAGAACAATCATATTCACCTGATAAAAGATATACTGGACATTTTGAAGTGTCTATTAAATTTGAACGATCATCAAAATCCCCATCGTGCCAATAGAAATAAAGATCTCCCTTGAAAATGCCGGGCCCTCCTTGCATATAATGCCATAAAGTTTCATGTTTAAATTTATTTGGACTTTGTGGTGCTATTTGTGAGGAAACAAATGCAGCTTGAACTAATCCGCCATGAACATCAGGTCTATAGAGCCAATCTAAGTCATAATAGGGTTCAAGTTTGTCAGCACCTTCTAAGGCAATTACTGCTCTAAAATAATTGCTTTGCTCAAGAGCAAGATGTAATACAACTCTACCTCCCATAGAACATCCCATTATAACTGGAGATTTTAATTCATACTGTTTACAAAAAGACATTATAATTTGTTTATACAAATCGGTAGTCAATTTATAATCATTTAGTTCATAACCCTCTGGAGGGTTGGATTTTCCGTGCCATGGTAAATCGAATACTATTACTCTATAATTATCAGTGATTTTTTTATCATTCAAAATATGACGAAATTGTCTTCCATCTGAACCTGCTGTATGAAGGCATAACAGCGGAGTTCCCTTTCCAGCTTCCTCAACATAAATTCTATAATTTTGTTTTTTAACCTTTAGATTAAAATATCTACCAATAATATCTTCAAATTCTAGATTAGTATTTTTCATGGTTGGAGATACTCATTTTTAATTTGTCGATAAGAAGCAATAATATCTTTGAAATATTGAAGGTTTTGGATGAATGGGGTTAAATCGCCGTCAATATTAACAAGATTTTTTGAAAGCATAGAAAAAATATCATGATAATCTCGTGGAGGTAATTCTAACCAATGTTTATCCCAAACTTTTTTTCCCCCGTGAATTTTAAAAACGCCACTCTTAGTTAAAACTTTTCTTTCATCTATAGATTGAACTTTGCCATTAATTATATGAAATAAATAGTCTTTATCTTCAATTCCAAAAGTGAATGTTATATTTATC
>CACIRZ010000055.1 GCA_902589185.1 uncultured SAR116 cluster alpha proteobacterium | reverse complement strand
GCCTTACAATCAAGAGCGTTGGCAGGAGTTGCAAATGGAAGATATATTTTTAACTTACCTGGCTCTCCATCTGCATGTAAAGATGGCTGGGATGAAATATTAAAATACCAGTTAGATATAAGACACAAACCATGTAACTTTGTAGAAATTATGCCTAGACTTCAAGAACATAAATTTTCTCGTTCTAAGAATTAATGATTAGTTTTGATATTGAAAGAGATTTACATAAAAGAAATATCTCAATGATAGGGATTGATGAAGCAGGCAGGGGTTCATGGGCTGGACCATTAGTATCAACTGCGTGTTGGTTTGATTTCACTAAATATAAATCTTTGCATTCAGAGATTAATGACAGCAAGAAATTAAAGTCGTCAAAGCGAAGAGAAATAATATTATCATTAAATAATTTTGTTAAATATTCTTGTTCTATCGCAAGTGTAGTAGAAATTGATAAGTATGGTCTTTCTTATGCAAATGCCATCGCAATGAAAAGGTCTATATATTCATTAATTGAAGAATTAAAAAACACACAAACACATAAAAACAAAGATTTTTGTATTTATATAGATGGTAAATTTAAACCAAATTTTAAAAATTTAGACAATTTTTTACAATCAAAAAAACTAGATTTAAATTGCAATTTAGTTCAAACTTTAGTTAAGGGTGATAGTGTTTGCAAAACTATTGCATTAGCAAGTATTCTATCCAAAGAAACAAGAGATACTATAATGAGACAATTATCAAAAAGACACCCATCTTACTTGTTTGACCGTCATTTTGGTTATGGGACTAATGATCATAAAAATGCTATTTTAAAAAACGGTGTTTTAGATTTACACAGAAAATCATTTAAACCAATTGCCACTATATATAGTAAAATTAATTAATTATAATACACATGTTGTATTAATTAATTAATTTTTACTAAGTAATTGACTTTATTTAATAATTATCATTTTATCCACAGTATATAAACAAGATATTAAACTAATAAAAGATTGAAAATGTTATTAAAAAGTTATTTAAATAGAGTTATTGTTGGTGACTGCATTGAGAAAATGAATGAATTACCCCCCGAAAGTGTGGATTTAATTTTTGCAGACCCTCCATATAACCTCCAACTTAATGGAGATCTTGAAAGGCCTGATCAAACTAAAGTTGACGGCGTTAAAGAGAGTTGGGATAAGTTTAATTCAATTTCTGACTATGATAATTATACAAAGCAATGGATGAGTTCTGCTAGACGAGTGTTAAAATCTAATGGAAGTATTTGGGTCATTGGATCTTACCACAATATTTTTAGATTAGGATATATTTTACAGGATTTAGAGTTTTGGTTATTAAATGATGTTATTTGGAGAAAAGTTAATCCAATGCCAAACTTTCGTGGTAGAAGGTTTACTAATGCTCATGAGACACTTATTTGGGCTTCAAAAACAAAGTCATCCAAGTATACATTTAATTATGAGGCTATGAAATCATTAAATGGAGATCTTCAAATGCGATCAGATTGGTCTCTTCCAATTTGTACTGGCGATGAAAGACTAAAGAGTAAAGAAGGTAAGAAGTTACATCCAACTCAAAAACCAGAAAATCTTTTGAATAGAGTAATAATGTCAAGTAGTAAAATTGATGATGTAGTTTTAGATCCATTCTTTGGGACTGGTACTACTGGAGCTGTAGCAAAAAGACTTGGTAGGGCTTTTATTGGAATTGAGCAAGATGCAAAATATGCTCTAGAAGCTGAAAAAAGAATTAGTAAAGTAGAAAAAATTAACACTAATGATCTAATTCAAACACCTAGAAAAACTGCCGAACCTAGAATTCCTTTTGGCCATTTATTAGAACAAGGATTAATAAATCCAGGTGAATTATTGCAAGATTCACGAAGTAGATGGACTGCTAAAATTAGAGCAGATGGAAGTTTGATCTCTGAAGATAAAAAAGGATCGATCCACTCAGTTGGAGCTGATCTTCAAGGATTACAGGCCTGCAATGGATGGACATTTTGGCATATAAAACGTTCTGGAAAGCTTATCCCAATAGACAGTTTGAGGCATGCAGCAAGGGCAGTTAATCAGGCATAGATTTTAGTTGTAATCTGCTTTTGTGTAATATTGGTTCAGTATAACCAGAAGGACTTATATCTCCTTCTAAAACTAAATCCAAAGATGCTTTAAAGGCAATTGACTTATCAAAGTCTTTAGACATAGGGATATAGTTTCTATCATGTTTATTCTGTTCATCCACAACTTTAGCCATTTTCTTCATGGTCTCAACTAGTTGATTTTTTGAAAAAATACCGTGTTTGAGCCAGTTACAAAGGTGCTGGCTTGATATTCTGCAAGTTGCGCGGTCTTCCATTAAACCAATATTATTGATATCTGGAACTTTAGAACACCCAACACCTTGATCAATCCACCTCACTACATATCCAAGTATACCTTGTGCATTATTATCCATTTCTTTTTGGATTTCTTCTTGAGACCAGTTGTGACCTTTTGAAACTGGTACAAAAAGTATATCATTTAAGTAATTATTACTATCATTAGATTTATTTTTTTGGATATCAAACACATTAATTTCATGATAATGCAGCGCGTGAAGAGTAGCAGCTGTTGGACTTGGAACCCATGCAGTATTTGCCCCACTTTTTGGATGATTAATTTTTTGCTCTAACATTTCGTGCATAAGATCAGGCATTGCCCACATTCCTTTACCAATCTGCGCTTTACACAATCAAGACCAATTTTTACATTATTATTTTCGTATGCTGAAATCCATTTGGCATTTTTTATGTCGCCTTTTGGTATTATTGGACCAACTTCCATTGCAGTATGTATTTCATCACCAGTCCTATCTAAAAATCCAGTATTTATAAATACTGTTCTCTCACTAGCCATTCTGATGCATTCTTTTAAATTAACAGTTGTTCTTCTTTCTTCATCCATAATACCTATTTTTAGGGTGTTTCTATCTAGTTGAAGAGCATCTTCAACGGCTGCAAAGATATCGCATGCAAATTTGACTTCATCTGGCCCATGCATTTTGGGTTTAACAATATAAACTGATCCAGTCCTAGAGTTCATTTTTCTGTTTTTAACATCATGGATTGCAATTAATGAGGTAATCATTGCATCCATAATACCTTCAGGTATTTCTTCTCCATTTTTTAACAAAATAGCTGGGTTTGTCATAAGGTGTCCAACATTTCGTATTAACATAACCGATCTACCTGGAAGTTTATACTCTCCAGAAGAAGTGGTATAAGTTTTATCAGGGTTTAATTTTCTTGTAATTTTCTTACCATTTTTTTCAAAAGTATCTTCAAGGTCACCTTTCATAAGTCCTAACCAGTTTCTGTAGGCTAATACTTTATCTTCCGCATCTACAGTTGCAACTGAGTCTTCACAGTCTTGAATTGTTGTTAAAGCTGACTCAATTATAATGTCATCAATTCCTGCATTGTCTCCAGCTCCAATGTTACCTTCTTTATTCACCAGTATTTCGATATGTAGATTATTATTTTTCAAAAGAATACAACTTGGATTTTTGGCATTTCCTTGATAGCCAATATACTGGCTTTTGTTTTTTAAATGTGTAGAACTACCATTTAAAATATCA
>CACIRZ010000054.1 GCA_902589185.1 uncultured SAR116 cluster alpha proteobacterium | reverse complement strand
ATTTATTAAAAGAAATAATTTCACAAATTAAAGATATTAATAATAATTACAGAAAAGAATCTATCAATTTCTTAATTTATAATACTATACCTGGAACAACTTCAGCTGCTCATGAAAAATCTAAATTTCTAAAAGAGATAATTTTAGAAAATATTAAAGTTGATGAAATAAAACCATCATTTGCTTTTGAACTATTATCACATATGAAAGGTGGTCCTTCTATCGAGGTTCTTCTTGATTTAGCTCTTAGCGATGACAAATCTGTAGCGTTAGACGCCGCAGAAGTCTTGAAAACCCAGGTATTTCTATATGAGGTTGACACTTCTAGATTAGAAAATGCTTACAAAGATGGAAACAAAATTGCAGAAGATATTCTAAAAAGTTATTCCAATGCTGAATTTTTTACTAAACTTCCAGAAATTGAAGAAGAGGTAAAAGTTGTAACTTACGTTGCTGCAGAGGGTGATATTTCTACGGATTTATTGTCACCTGGAAATCAGGCACATTCTAGATCTGATCGAGAGCTACATGGTAAATGTATGATTTCAGAAAAAGCCCAATTAGAAATTACTGAATTAAAAAAGCAACATCCTGATAAGCGTGTAATGTTGATTGCAGAAAAGGGTACTATGGGTGTTGGATCCTCAAGAATGTCTGGTGTAAATAATGTTGCCTTATGGACTGGAAAGCAAGCAAGTCCTTATGTGCCTTTTGTAAATATTGCGCCAATTGTTGCTGGTACAAATGGAATTTCTCCAATATTTTTAACGACTGTAGGAGTTACAGGAGGAATAGGTGTAGACCTAAAAAATTGGGTAAAAAAACTTGATTCAGATGGTAATCCAATAATTAACAATGATGATAATCCAGTCCTCGAACAGAAATATAGCGTTGATACTGGTACGGTATTAAAAATAAACACAAAAAAGAAAAAACTTTTTGATGAAACTGGAGAGAAAGAATTAGTTGATTTATCATCTTCTTTTTCACCTCAAAAACAAGAATTTATGAAAGCAGGCGGATCCTATGCAATTGTTTTTGGAAAAAAATTGCAAAGTTTTGCCTGTAAGGTTCTAAATGTTGAATTAAAATCTGCTTTTGCACCTTCAAAACAAATTTATAATGAAGGGCAAGGATTTACAGCTGTCGAGAAGATATTTAACGCAAATGCGGTAGGTGTTGAAGGGGATGTGCTTTTACACGCAGGCTCAGATGCAAGAGTAAAAGTAAATATTGTTGGATCACAAGATACTACAGGTTTAATGACATCCCAAGAATTAGAGGCAATGGCAGCAACTGTAATTTCGCCGACTGTAGACGGGGCTTATCAATCAGGATGTCATACAGCCTCAGTTTGGGACTTTAAAGCTCAGGAAAATACCCCAAGACTGATGAAATTTATGCATAAATTTGGTCTCATTACTGCACGTGACCCAAAAGATTCTTATCATTCAATGACTGACGTTATCCATAAAGTATTGAATGATATAACCGTTGATGATTGGTCAATTATTATTGGTGGTGACTCTCATACTAGAATGTCAAAAGGTGTAGCATTCGGAGCAGATTCTGGCACTGTTGCTCTGGCCTTGGCAACTGGTGAGGCAACAATGCCAATACCAGAGTCAGTCAAAGTAACTTTTAAGGGCAAAATGGGCGATCATATGGACTTCAGAGATGTAGTTCACGCTACACAAGCCCAGATGCTTAAGCAGTTTGGCGATAATGTATTTCAAGGTAAAATTATTGAAGTTCATTTGGGAACTCTTCTTGCTGACCAAGCTTTTACTTTTACTGATTGGACTGCTGAGATGAAAGCAAAGGCATCAATATGTATTTCAGAGGATACAACACTAATTAAGTCATTAGAAATTGCTAAAGATAGAATACAGGTCATGATAGACAAGGGAATGGAAAACGAAAATAAAATGCTTAATAAGCTAATAGGTATTGCTGAAAAAAGAATTTCAGAAATAAAATCTGGAAAAAAGCCTGCCTTAAGACCTGATGTAAATGCTAAGTATTCAGCAGAAGTTGAAGTTGATTTAGACTTAATAGATGAGCCAATGATTGCCGATCCAGATGTTAATAATTCAGATGTATCAAAGAGATATACACATGATACAATTAGACCAATTTCTTATTACAATGCTGAAAAAAAGGTAGATTTAGGTTTTGTAGGCTCTTGTATGGTACATAAAGGCGATGTTAAAATTGTCGCACAAATGCTCCGTAATCTTGAAAAAGCCTCGGGCCAAGTAAAGTTTGAGGCACCTTTAGTTGTAGCAGCCCCAACTTATAATATAATTGATGAACTTAAGGACGAGGGTGACTGGAGTATTTTACAAAAATATTCAGGTTTTGAATTTGATGATAAAAATCCTAAGAATTCAGCTCGTCTAGAATATGAAAATATCCTTTACCTTGAAAGGCCAGGATGTAACCTTTGCATGGGCAATCAAGAAAAAGCAGCAAAGGGTGACACAGTATTGGCCACTTCAACTAGACTTTTTCAAGGAAGAGTAGTTGAGGATTCCCAAGAAAAAAAAGGAGAGTCGTTACTTGCATCAACTCCAGTTGTTGTTCTTTCAGCAATTTTGGGAAGAACCCCAACTATAGATGAATATAAAATAGCTGTTGAAGGTATCGATCTTACTAAATTTGCACCACCATTAGAAAAAAATCAAAATAGTTTATCAGCACATTTTTAATTCAGGTTCAAATTATTAAGACTAACAGAAAAATTCTTGTTTAACTTAATTGATTGGTTAATTGTTTGAAACAAAAAGTAAAAATTTATTCTTTACTATTTTTTTTAAGCATTTTTTTAATAAATTTTGAAAAAGTTTTTGCCGATTCATATACTAAAGTTACTCCCTACTACATTTTAGATTTAAATACTTTTGATACAATCCCAAAAAAATATTTAGAATTTGCTGAGGGATTTGATGAAAATGTTTCTTTTAAAACTCTATCTGACTTAGAGTGGAAAAAGACTTTAGATGATGATCAATCATTTGTTAACGGTTATTGGGTTCGTTTTAGTATCTTAAACAATACTAAAAAAGATAGTATTGGAATTAACTATAGTTACAATAATGAAAAAAAAGTTTTTATTCACAATATTAATGGAATCATTGAATATCCTCACTGGAGAGAGAAACTTGACAATTGGATTGATGATAAAAGGATAAGAACAAGTTATAAACTTTCTATTAAATCGAATGAAATTGCTCAAGTTTATAGTTTTTTTAGAAAAAAACCATTTGATAGATATATGGGTAGAGACAGCTTACACCGAATGACTGTAAGTACTTGGGAAAATATTCGAACCCATCAATTTGTTAAAATTGCAGCAAATATTGCAACATTTGCAATAGCATTAACTTTTGCTATTTATTACTTATTCATTTTTATTGTTTCTAAGGGAAATTATTTATGGCTGTCACTTAGCCTCTTTCAAATTTCTTTTCTTTCCATTACAAATTTAGTTGTTGGAAGGATTATTGGTATAACTTCGTGGTTATATGCAAGTGAATTTTCTTTAAGTTTAATTTCCTTTTTATTTTTGTTGTTACTTCAATTTTTTAGACAGTCTCTAAACTTAAAATTAAATTACCCATTGCTTAACAAAATATTTCTATCAGTTATAATTTTCTATACTTTA
>CACIRZ010000053.1 GCA_902589185.1 uncultured SAR116 cluster alpha proteobacterium | reverse complement strand
AGCTTAGAAAAAGAAAATAATTTTACTAATCTAAAAAATATTTTTAAAAATCCAAATTCAACAAAATTATTTCATTTTGCAAGATTTGATATAGCTGTTATAGAAAAAAATATATGTAAATTATATGGTCCATTGTATTGTACAAAAATAGCATCTAAGTTATCGAGAACTTTTGGCGCAAAACATGGTCTAGCGGACTTATGTAAAGATCTTTTGAATTTAGAGTTAGATAAACAAAATCAAACTTCTGATTGGGGATTAGAAAACCTAAGTGAGTCTCAATTAAAATATGCCGCCTCAGATGTTCTTTATCTTCACCAAATAAAAAATAAATTAGATCAATTACTTATACGTGAGAATAAAGAAGAAATTGCTCAAAAGTGTTTTGAATTTTTAAAAACACGATCAGAATTAGATTTAATTGGGTTTGAAAATTTAGATATTTTTGCCCATTGATAAATTAAAACTTAATAAAAATTTTAGATAAAAATGAAAATAATTAGTGGTAAAACAATCTTCGCTTCTTTAGTTTTTCTTATTATTATGAGTTTTTTTGTTAATAATTTTTTAAAAGATGATGATTTCTTCAGTGACAAAGATAAATATAACAGAAGATCAGAGAACCAAGATAAGATAATTGGTGTTGAAATAAGACAACAAAATAAACAAGGAGATAAATTTTTAATTATTGCTGACACTTTAGAAGAAATAAAATCGAAAGAGAAGAAAATCATTTTAGAAAATTCTTTAACAACAATTGATCAAAAAGGCGTTTTAACTAAAATTTCTGCAGGAAACGCAATTATAACTAATGATTACAATGATTTCATTTTTTCAAACAAAGTCAAAGTCACAAAGAAAACTAGAAAATTCACCCTTACAACACAAACATTAACTGGAACTTTCAAGAAAGGTAATTATCATACAAATGATAATGTTGATATAGTTTCTGGCAATACAATAATAGAAGGCAAAGGTCTTCAAGTTAAAAAAAATGGTGAGTATATAAAGATAAAAGGAAAAGCAAAATTAAGGATGCTTTTATTACAAAAAAATGCCTACTAAAAAAATAATTATATTTATTTTTATTTTGTTTGCCTCCTTTTCACAATTTGTTTTGGCAAAAACTAATATTAACAAGTCAGAATTAACTGTAGAGGCTGACGAGTCATTAGAATGGTTTGAAAAAGAAAAGTACTATCTTGCAAAAGGAAATGTTATTTTAAAAAAAGATGGTGTTACTCTTAAAGCAAATACAGTTAAAGCTGATTATATTCTTCAAGATGGAGAAAATATTTTGAAAAAAATAATTGCAAAAGAAAAAGTTATACTTACCAAAGAAAAGACAATAGCAACTGGTCAATACATGACATATGATTTAGAGGATAAGATTGCAAGGATATCAGGACCTTTCCAAACATTTTCGTCTCCTTCTGGATATGTAGAATCAAAAAAAAATATTATATTTGATGATATAAACAACAAAGCCGAAGCCGAAGGAAATGTTAAAATAATCTTATCAAATAAAACTATAATTTATGCAGATAACGTTAAAGCTGATTTTGAACCTACTAACAAATCTCTTAAAAAGGCTATTGCCACAGGGAATGTTATTATTGAAAATAAGTCCAAAAGTAGGAAATCAAGAGCTGATTTGGGAGTTTATAATTCGAATGACGAAATAATACAATTAACTGGTAATGTTGTCATTATTAACCAGAAATCGAAACTTTCAGGTTCAAAGGGCATTACAAATTTAAAAACCGGTGTAAGTAATATTATTGGTGATCCAAAAAATAAAAAACGTGTTCAAGGAACTTTTTCTCCCATTAAAAAACAAAAAAAAGGAGATTAAACTGACTAGTTTAGAAGAAGAGCTTAAACGCTTAAAGTCATCTTTAAATGATCAAAACAATAAAAATGCATCAATATCTTATGCTTTAAATAAATCTGAAGATCCAATTTCAAAGCAAGAATTAAAAGTAAATTTTATATCCAAAACATACAACAAAAGAAAAGTGGTTGATAAAGTTTCTTTAAAATTAAATAGAGGAGAAGCTATCGGGCTTCTTGGCCCAAATGGAGCCGGCAAAACTACTTGCTTTTACATGATTGCAGGACTTATTGACACTGACGAAGGTGACATATTTTTAAACCAAGAACGTATTAATCACTTGCCAATGCATATACGAGCAAAAAGAGGTATTGGATACTTACCACAAGAATCCTCTATTTTTAGAGGATTAACAGTTGAAGAAAATATTTTGTCTGTTTTAGAAGTACAAAAATATGATAAGAACCATAAATATCAAATTTTAGAAGAACTATTAGCTGAATTCAATTTAAATAAAATAAGAAACTCAGTTGGCGCTACATTGTCTGGGGGTGAGAGAAGAAGGACTGAGATTTCTCGAGCCTTGGCTTCAAACCCAAGTTTCATTCTTCTAGATGAACCACTAGCTGGTATAGATCCTATTGCCATTAATGATGTAAGAAACTTAATTAATAAATTGAAATCAAAAAATATAGGTGTTCTTATTACAGACCACAACGTCAGAGAAACATTAAGTATAGTTGACCGAGCATATATACTTTTTGATGGGTCTGTTATCATGTCAGGCAGCCCAAGTGAAATTAAAATAGACAGGACAGTTAGGGATGTATATCTTGGTGATAATTTTTGAAAAACAAAATTTTTAAATTATAAACTTGACTGATATTAAAGTTAACATTATTTAACACTACAAATTTATTTATTCCTAAAATTTAAAGGTAAACTATGAATATCAATGATATGTTGTCTGATGATGCTTTCCTGATGAATTTTGATGGCACTAGTAAGAAACAGGTTTTAGAAGAACTATGTAAATTAGCTGAAATAAAACTTGGAATTAATTCTAGAACTCTGTTAGAAAATTTAATAAAAAGGGAAAAATTAGGCTCAACAGCCGTAGGTAATGGTATTGCTATTCCTCATGTTAATGTAGCTAATATTGATAGGCCTTTTGTTTTTGTATCCTCATTAGTTAATGGATTAGACTTTAATTCTACAGACGATCTGCCCGTTGATATTATTTTTTTATTGATAGCTCCAAATAACAAAGGTTCAGAAAATTTACAAGCTTTAGCTCTTATTTCAAGATTACTAAGAAATAAAGAGCTCACAACAAAATTAAGAGGCTGCAAAAGCGCCGAGAGTGCTCTAGCTGTAATTTCTCAATCAATTAGAGAAGAAGCTGCTTAACAAATCATTTGTTTACTTGATTTAATATTGGTTTTTTATCTATGTAATTTAAGATAGATTTAATTGCTTCAGTCGCTATATCGTTAAAACACTCATCTGTCCAACAAAGAGCGTGAGGAGTTATAATTACATTTTCATATTTTAATAATTTACTTTCCGTTGAAAGTGGTTCTTTTTCGGTAACATCTAAACCAGCACCAGCAATTTCTTTTGTATCAAGTGCATTTTCCAAATGTCTTTCATTAATTACGGGGCCTCTTGATAAATTAAATATATAAGCGCTTTTTTTCATATTTGAAAAAAAATCATTCTGAATGATACCTTTTGTATTATTATCAAGATTGCATAGAATTACAACAAAGTCACTTTTACAAGCTAACTCAATCAGATCAACTTTTATTGCACCAATTTCTGATAATTGCTTTTCAGATTTAAATGGGTCATTGGCTAAAATGTTTTTGAAAAAAGGCTTCGATAACTTAATGGTCTCAGTGCCTATACTTCCCGCTCCAACAATCCCTAATGTCTTTCGAGCTAAACCTGTGCCCATAAAATTAGTTCTGTGGTTCCATTTACCACTCCTTACAAGTTGATCTTTTTGTAATAATTTTCCAGCAACCGCAAAAATCATTGTTAGAGCGGCAACAGCAACTGGTCTTCTAACCGCATTAGGAGTATTAGTAACTATGAT
>CACIRZ010000052.1 GCA_902589185.1 uncultured SAR116 cluster alpha proteobacterium | reverse complement strand
TAATACATGCAAAAGAACCTATGCATGGAAAAATTTCTTTCTTATTACATGATGAAAAAGGTATATATGAAAAAATCCCTCAAAATATTGAAATTATGCGATATCATTCTTTGGTAGTTGACATTGAAACTTTACCTGATTGTTTTGACATAAATGGAATTTCAAAAGAAAATGATAGTGAAAACAATTTACTGGAAATAAAACAAATCACTCCTAATTGTGAAATCATGGCAATATCTCACAAAATCTACCCAATTTATGGTATACAATACCATCCAGAGTCATTTGGCAGTGAAGGTGGAATAGAGATATTACAAAATTTTTTATTTAATGATAATGGTACTAAATGAAGACAAAAGTAATTAAGATTTATGAACCTGGTTCAGTAGATGTTCTTAAAATTGAAGAAATTGAAATTGATAAACCAAGTTTAAATGAGGTTTTAATTGAACACCTCTATGCAGGATTAAATTTCATAGATATAAACCAAAGAAGAGGAACCTATCCACTTAAAACTCTTCCTCAAATTATGGGGATGGAAGCCTCCGGCATCATCAAAGAAGTAGGACAAAATGTATCAAAATTCAAAATTGGTGACAAAGTAACTCATTGTATGAATCTTGGATCTTACTCAAAATTAATGATATTGAATCAGGATAGAGTTATTAAACTCAAAAATGACGTTGATTTAAGTATTGCTGCGGCCTCAACTTTACAGGGACTAACAGCACAATATCTTATAAACCACTCTTACAAATTAAAGCCCAACAATACTGTTTTAATTCACGCTATTGCTGGTGGAGTAGGACAAATACTCTGTCAATGGGCAAAAAATATTGGAGCTTATGTAATTGGTACAGTCAGTAATCCACATAAAGAGAAAATAGCTAAAATAAACGGATGTGATTTTATAATAAATTATACTGAAAATAATTTTGTTGAGAAAATTATAGAAATCACTGAAAAGAAAGGTGTTGATGTTATTTATGATTCTGTTGGGAAAGATACTTTTTTAAAAGGAATTAAATGTTTAGCACCAAAAGGTAGAATAGTAAGTTTTGGTGTTTCATCAGGACCAATAGAACCAATTAACATTAATTTATTGAGATCATTTTCTGGTTCAATTGCAACTGGAGGACTGAATACATACATCAAAGACAGTGATGAAATGCAGAGTAATGCTGACGCATTTTTTGACTTGATTTTAAAAAAAGAAATAGACATCGACATTACAAACGAATTTAATATTGAAGAGATTCAAAAAGCTCAATTGAGCTTAGAAAGCAGACAAACAACTGGATCAGTAATTCTTAAATTTTAATTTTTTACTTTATATAGTTATATAATTAAATATTATATATACGTAAATATGGAGTTGATACTCAGTTGCTTAATCTTGGATTATTTATGATGCCACTTCACCCCGCTAAAAAAGACGTCGGGGTTTCCTATGAAGAGGATAGACAATTAGTTCTTTTAGCAGATAGGCTTAATTATAAAGAGGCCTGGATAGGTGAACATTATAGTTCAACTGCTGAACCTGTTACTTCACCATTAATTTTTAATGCTTCATTAATAACAGAGACAAAAAACATTAAATTTGGATCAGGAGTTATCTCTTTACCTCAACAACATCCTGCTGTTGTTGCTGGACAAGTAAGTTTATTAGATCATCTCTCTAAAGGCAGAGTCATTATGGGGGTTGGTGCTGGCGGGTTGGTTAGCGATTGGGAATTATTTGGCAATGAAGATGGTCGCAAACGCGCAATTACTATGATTGAATCAGTAGAAGCAATTTTAGAATTTTGGAAAGATAACGAAAGTTACAATTATAAGGGTCAGTTTCTAGACATATCATTAAATAAAAATATTGTATCTGAACTTGGAATAGGAAAGTTTGTCAAACCATTTCAAAACCCGCATCCAGAAATTGCAGTTTCTTTAAAGAATCCAAATTCTATGACAGCAAAACTTGCCGGTGAAAAAGGATGGATCCCAATTTCAGGAAATTTTATTGATGCAAAAGATATAGCTACCCACTGGCCTACTTATCTTGAAGGTGCTGAAAAAGCTAGGAAAAAACCATTATTTGATAAATGGAGAGTTGGCAGAAGTATCCTAATAACAAATTCTAATCAAGAAGCTGATGAAATTATTAATGATCCAAACGGTGTTTTTTCAAACTACTTTCTTTATTTAAATACTGTTTCAAAACTTGCATCAGGTACCTTAAGTAAAGACATTAACATAAAAAGTGAACTCCCTGATGCCATGAAAAAAGCGAAAGATTTAATAATAATTGGTGATCAATCTACTGTTATAGATAAATTAATTGAATTTATAGATATTGTTGGACCTTTTGGAACACTTTTAATTACAGGTCATGATTTTGGTAATTCCAGAAAACTATGGGAAAGTTCATTCACTAAAATGTCAGAAAGTGTTGAACCTATATTAAGTAAATATTTAAGAGAGAAATTTGCAGCTTAATAGTTATTTTGGCATCATTTTCTGGAATGGAAATCTATAAGTTTTTAGAGTAAATTCGTTGTTTCTGGATCTTTTGTCTTGATCTTCTTTTACAATTTCACCCATTTGAGGAACACCAGATCTTTCTGCGTTTCTTTTCGCTTGATCTAGTGCTTCTTCGTTTTCTTCTGTATATGGGAATTTAAACAGCTTATTTATACCATCTTTAATAGCCCATAAAATAATAAATCTATCTCCTTGTTCATATACTACTGCATGATGTTCATAAACAAATTGTTCAGGAGGTCTATCAAACATAGGTCGCCCAATGAACTCATGATTGGTATAAAAACTAAGCCAAATTGCTATAAAAATTATTGGAACGGTAAAAAATCTTTGCCATATATTTTTAGTAAAAAAAGGTAGACAACAAATGGCTCCTGCAAATGACCAAATAAGCATTAACTGACCTGAGCTTATTGTGAAATCAATCATTATACCCCACTCTTCTTTCTAATGACCTCACCATCAATTATAAGCTCATTTGTTGGATCTACATGAACTATGCCGTTGTAATCAACTCTAAATTTAAATGCAGGAAGTTCTTGCCCTTCTGCGCTAAAAAATAATTTTTTTGTGTATTCTTCTTTATATGGATTTACCTTAAGTAATTTTACGGTAGCATGCGTAAGTGGAGCAGGAAATTTTCTAGCATTATAAAAATGTATTGTTACAAGATATGATCTTGCTTCAGGAGTCCTAATTGCGACTACTTCCCGATTTTCTTTTAAATAAACTGTTTTACCATTCTGATCTACATAAGTATCATTTACAGTTCCTAAATCATCTCTTTCTAAATGAATTAGAGCATCATCAGGTCTCCTAAAACTAACAATATGTCCCATATTATCTTTAACCCAAATATCAAGGTCAAATGGTTTTTCACCATCCCATTCTAGTTCTATAAAATACTCAGCTTTTGGTTTTATGGTCTCTTTCTTTGCAACTGGGTTTATTAATAAAAAAGCCAGCATAAAAAGAAAAACAAAGCCTATGAGCATATTGAATAAAAGGTCAATGAAGCCAAAAGATGATCTATATCTTGGATCACTCATATTTTGTATTATTCTCTAAAATTACCATTTGAATTTTTGTTAACACACTACCAACCAAACCTGAAAGTGTTGTACATAAGGCGGTACTCATCCCAAGTGCCATATTTGAGATTACTTTTTGAACATTTTCAACATTACTTACATCTAAATTATCAAATGCAGAACTCAACATTAATAAAAAGCCCGCTACTGTTCCTATTAAGCCAAGTGTGACCATTGTCTCCGAAGCAAACCAAATATAGTTACTAAGTTTTATATATTGGGTATCAGATCTAAAGCTTAGAAATCCTGTTGCAATAGAAGTTGCAACAAAAATTGTAATTATTATAAAACTAATTTTTGTTTGATCTGCATTCCATAACTCATCAAACCAACCATAGGTAAATATTAAAATAGCTGCAAATGAGACAGTAACTACCTGTATCCACC
>CACIRZ010000051.1 GCA_902589185.1 uncultured SAR116 cluster alpha proteobacterium | reverse complement strand
TGTTCTATCACTTCTAGACAATGAACCTGTTTTAATTTGACCAGCATTAAGTGCAACAGAAAGGTCACTTATAAAAACATCCTCTGTTTCGCCTGATCTATGAGAAACTATAACTCCAAAATTATAATTTTTAGCAAGCTCAATAGTTTCTAAAGTTTCTGAAACCGTTCCAATTTGATTTAATTTTATTAAAATAGCGTTTCCTGAATTTTCTTTAATACCTTTTAAAAGTCGTTTTTTATTTGTAACAAATAAGTCATCTCCAACAACTTGTAATTTATTACCTAAAATCTTAGTGAGCTCATTAAACCCATCCCAATCATTTTCGTCAAAGGGATCTTCAATTGACACGATTGGAAATTTTTTACAAATACCTTCCCAATATTTAAAGAGTTCATCAGTATTTAATTTTTTATTTTCACCACTTAAATGATAAAAACCTTTCTTATATAATTCACTTGCAGCAGCATCAATAGAAATAAAAATTTCTTCTCCTAATTTATATCCACTTTTTTCTATAGCTCTAGAAATATACGAAAGGGCCTCTTCAAGATTACTAATATTAGGAGCAAATCCACCTTCATCGCCAACTGCAGTTGAAAGAGAATTTTCTGACAAAATGTTTTTCAAGCTTTGGAAAATTTCTACACCAGCTCTAAGGGCTTCAGAAAATGTTAAAAACCCAATAGGCATTATCATACATTCTTGAAAATCTAATCCATTATTAGCGTGGGCACCACCATTAATTATATTCATCATTGGCACAGGCAAAGTATTGGCTCTAATGCCACCTATATAATGCCAAAGAGGTAAACCTTTAAAATTAGCAGAAGCTCTTGCAACAGCCATCGAAAAACCTAGCATAGCATTGGCCCCTAGACGACTTTTGTTTTTTGTATTATCGAGTTCAATTAAATCATAATCAATACTTTTCTGTTCGAGTGGGTTTCTTCCAGAAAAAGTATTGAATATTTCAACATTTACATTTTCAACAGCTTTCCTAACACCATACCCGTTGTATAAATGACTTTTTTTATCTCTTAGCTCATAAGCTTCGTATTTTCCTGTTGAAGCTCCTGATGGGACGGCTGCTCTACCAACACTACCATCAGATAATTTAACATCCACTTCTAAAGTTGGGTTGCCTCTACTATCTAATATTTGTCTAGCTTGAACATCTTCAATATATACCATAATAACTCCAATTTAGGATAATATACTACGTTTTAATAATTTTATCTATTTCAATCAACTTAGTTAACAAAGGTTCAAGCTCAGACATTTTTAACATATTTGGGCCATCACTTGGAGCTTTGTCAGGATTTTCATGAACTTCAATAAACAAACCTGAAACTCCAACTGAAACAGCAGCTCTTGATAATATTGGAACAAACTCTCTTTGGCCTCCAGATTTAAGACCTAATCCACCAGGTTGCTGAACAGAATGAGTTGCATCAAAAACAATCGGATATCCAAAACTCGACATTTGTGGAAGTGCACGCATATCAGAAACCAGGGTATTATAACCAAAAGACGTACCTCGTTCGGTAAGTAAAATTTGATCATTTCTATTATTTAAAATCTTGTCTAATACATTTTTCATATCCCAAGGGGCTAAAAATTGTCCTTTTTTTACATTTATTACCTTTTTAGTATTAGCCGCAGCAATTAATAAATCAGTTTGCCTACATAAAAACGCAGGTATTTGAATAATATCAACAATTTTTTCAATTTCTTTACATTGATGTGTTTCATGAACATCAGTTAATATTGGTAAATTAAAGCTTTTTTTTACATCAGATAAAACACTTAAACCCTTTTCAAGTCCCACTCCCCTAGAAGACTTTGCACTGGTTCTATTTGCTTTATCAAAAGATGATTTATAAACAAAATTTATATTTAATTTTTTACATATATCTCTAATCATTCCTGCATGATTAATTGCGTGATCTTTGCTTTCAATAGAACAAGGGCCAGCAATTAAAAATAAGGGAAGTTTATTAGATACTTTAAAATTTAATATTTCAACAATCTTTTGTGTCATTTAATATAATACCAAAATATTTAACATTATAATAATCTTGATTGCTTTAAACTTGCATTAATAAATGAAGAAAAAAGTGGATGTGGATCAAAAGGTTTAGATTTTAGTTCTGGATGAAATTGAACACCAATGAACCAGGGATGTCTTGGAACCTCTAGTATTTCTGGTAAAGAGTTATCAGGAGACATTCCTGAAAAAATCAGACCATATTTTTTAAAATCTGAAATATATTTATTATTTACCTCATATCTATGCCTATGACGTTCTGAAATAGTCCTTTTTTTGTAAATTGAACTTACAAAACTATTTTCTAAAAGTTTACAATCATAAGCCCCAAGTCTCATGGTACCACCAAGATCAGATCCTTTATTTCTTTTTTCTAATCCTGTTTTTGTTTGCCATTCTGTTAAAAGACCTACTAACGGCAATTTAGTTGTCCCAAATTCGGATGAAGAAGCATCTTTCATATTAAGAACGTTTCTTGCAAATTCAATTACAGCCATTTGCATACCAAAACAAATGCCAAAAAATGGTATATTATTTAATCTAGCATATTTAATGGCATTTATTTTACCTTCAGAACCACGCTCACCAAAACCTCCTGGAACAATTATGCCATTTATATCTTTAAAAAAACTTGTTAAGTTTAATTTTTGATCTTCTAAAGATTCAGAATTCACCCATTTAATTGTCACTTTTACATTATTATCTAAACCACCATGATTGATTGCTTCAATCAAAGATTTATAAGCATCAATCAAAGAGGTATATTTTCCTACAATACCAATATTTATATTTCCATCAGATGATCTTTGAATTTCATTTATTTTGTTCCAACGACTTAAATTAATTTTTTTTGATAAATCTAGATTAAAATGTTTGCAAATTTGTTCATCAAGTCCTTGTTTATGATAAGATATTGGAACTTCATATATTGATGAAGAATCAAGAGCTTCAATTACAGATTCAGGTTTTAAATTACAAAATAAGGCAATTTTTGATTTTTGTTCATTTGGAATCCTGTCTTCAGTTCTACAAAGTAACAAATCCGGTTGTATACCCATTCCTTGCAATTCTTTTACAGAATGTTGAGTGGGTTTGGTTTTTAATTCTCCAGCAGTTTTTATATATGGCAACAGAGTAACATGTAAAAAACAAGTTTGGGATAAACCTAATTCATTGCCTAATTGTCTAATAGCTTCTATAAATGGAAGTGACTCAATATCCCCAACGGTTCCACCAATTTCACAAAGAATGAAATCCTCATCATTAATATCAGATAGTATATATTCTTTTATTGAATCAGTAACATGGGGAATTACTTGTATAGTAGCACCTAAATAATCCCCTCTTCTTTCTTTAGCGATGACGTTAGAGTAAATTTTACCTGTTGTAATATTATCAGATTTTTTTGCAGGAACTCCTGTAAATCTTTCATAATGGCCTAAATCTAAATCTGTTTCAGCTCCATCATCTGTAACATAACATTCGCCATGTTGATAAGGACTCATTGTCCCAGGATCAACATTCAAATATGGATCTAATTTTCTTAATTTAACACTATATCCCCTGGCTTGAAGCAAAGCCCCCAAAGATGCAGAAGCTAAACCTTTACCTAATGATGAAACAACACCCCCGGTTATAAAAATAAACTTTACCGATGTATTTTTCATTTAATAACCTAGTTAATTATCAAGAGGAACAGCAGGAACTTTTGTAGAACTTTCTTCAATTGTTTTTTGTACTTCATTTGAAATCGAAGGAGTCTCTTGAGAAGATAATAATGCAAGAACTATGGAAGTTAAGAAAAAACAACCACCCAGAAATGCTGTAAGTTTGGTCATAAAGTTTGCAGTGCCCCTCGCAGTCATGAAACCACCACCGGCACTAGATCCTCCTATGCCTAACCCACCACCTTCACTTTTTTGCATTAAAACTGCTAAAATTATACATATAGCCAAAATAACATGTATAACTAATATTACTGTAATCATTTAATATCCTGTAATTA
>CACIRZ010000050.1 GCA_902589185.1 uncultured SAR116 cluster alpha proteobacterium | reverse complement strand
TAGTATTTAAATTTAAAGGTGGTTTTAACAAGATATAATCTCCATATCTTTCTCTCAAATATCCATAAATTTCTTCGTTACTAACACCATCTATAACCTTTTCTCTTATTAAAATCTTTAAATCTTTTGCTAATTCAGAATTAGACTCGTCTATACTTTGATTTTGACAAACAAGGCATCTAATGTTTTGAGAAATCTCCCTTGTTCTGTTGTTAATATTGATTTCATCATTTATAGATTTAGCAAAGACCTGAAGTTCATTATTAAAAAAAAATAAAAAAGAAAATATTAAAATTATTTTACACTTTCTAGTCATTATTACTAACCTCTAAGAATGGCAAAACTTCGTCTTTAAAAATGCTATATAGAAGTGGGCCAGCATGACGATAAATTATTTCACCTTTCTTATTAATTAGAAAAGTTTCTGGCACTCCGTAAACTCCCCACTCGATAGCTATTTTACCAGATTTATCAATTCCTGTTTCTATATAAGGATTACCAAAATTATCCAAAAATTTTTTTGTATCTAGATATTTATCTTTATATGCTATTCCAATAACTGGTAGAATTTTACTTAATTCATCAATAACTGGTGCTTCTATTCTGCAGGGAGCACACCATGATGCAAAAAAATTAACGGCAAAAATTTGGTCATGGTATTTTTCAAAATTTAAATTTTCTAAATTATTAATTTTTTCAATGAAGTTTTCTTTAGGAATTAATGTTTCAGGAATGTTTTTCCCAATTAATTGAGAAGTTAAAGATCGTTCAATTCTTTTGTCGACTTTTAATTGGTATAAAACTATACCCGAAGACAATATTATAAAAAAAAATACTGTTAAAGGTAAAACATTTAGAATTTTCAAATTATGTTTCATAATATTTTATTAAACATTTCTAAATCTTGATGATTTTTGTGTGACAGATAAGATGCCTCCGACTGCCATAAAAAAAGCACCAGCCCATATCCAAGATACTAATGGGTTTGAATATATTCTTAAAGACCATCCTGTTTTGTTGTCTCCTTCACCTAGAACTAAATATGTATCACCCCAAAAATCTGATAAGATTGCGGCTTCTGTTGTCTGGCTTTTTTCATTAATATAGAAACGTTTTTCTGGCCTTAATTTACTAATAAATTTATTATTTTCGTATAGAGTGAAGGTTGCCATTAGTGAGTTGTAATTAGGTCCATCTATATTTTCAATTTTATCAAACTTTAGTGATTTTGTTCCAATATTTATTATATCGCCAACTTTTTTTATTACATTATACTCGCTTTTATAAAATTGTTCTCCGGTAACTCCTGCAAGAAAAATTGCGACTCCAATATGTGCTACATGTATTCCTAAATTAATTTTTGAGATAAAGAAAAATATTTGTTTTATGTTTTGCAATTTAACCTTAGCCTCTCGAATTTTTGATATTAAATCGGTAATAACTCCTGTGAAAAGCCAAATAGAAAGAGAGCCACATATTAATGCAAAAATTGATTTATCTTCAATTAAGTATAATAATATACCTCCTAAGAAAGTTACAACAGATAGAAATATTATTTTTTTTATAAAATTTTTATCTGTGTATTTTTTCCAATTTAAGAATGGTGCGATAGCCATCAAAAACACAACTGGTGCCATAATTGGAGCAAAAGTAGCGTTATAATATGCTGGACCAATAGATACCTTATTTCCATTAATTGCATCTAAAAATAAAGGGTACAGAGTGCCTATTAAAACTGTTAAAGTTGCTGTAGTAAGAAATAAATTATTTACTAAAATTGCACTTTCTTTACTTACTATATCAAAATTACTTTTTTCTTCATTAAAAGATGAGCTTTTAATTGTATATAAAATTAAAGGAACACCTATTGATATACCTAAAATTATTAAAATAAAAACTCCTCTCGAAGGATCGGAAGCAAAAGCATGTACTGACGTTAATAATCCTGATCTTACTATAAAAGTGCCTAATAAAGAAAAGGAAAAAGCCAGGATTGATAACAAAATTGTCCAGTTTATAAATATTAATTTTTTTTCGAGTATTCTTACACAGTGTAGTAATGCTGTTGCAACCAACCATGGCATAAAAGATGCATTTTCAACTGGATCCCAAAACCACCAACCACCCCAACCTAATTCGTAATATGCCCACCAACTTCCAAGAGCAATACCAATTGTTAGAGCAGACCAAGCAATCGCAATCCATGGCCTCATTTGACGAGCCCAATCTTTATTAATCTCCCCAGTAATAAGTGCCGCTACTGCAAACGAAAATGATACTGATAATCCAACATAACCAATATAAAGCATTGGAGGATGAAGAGCTAAACCTGGATCTTGTAGCAAAGGATTTAAACCTCTTCCATCTAAAGGTATTTCATTAACTCTTTCAAAAGGGTTAGATGTAAATAATATGAAAGCTAAAAAAAGTGACAAAATAACAGTCTGAACTCCAATAATTGAAGCCAAAAGTTTTGAATTTATAGAATCTTTAAAAGAAACAAAAAAAGTAAAAGCAGATAAAATTAATACCCACAATAAAAGTGAACCTTCGTGATTACCCCATACCCCACTAATTTTATATATCAATGGTTTTAAAGTATGTGAGTTGTTAGAGACTATTAACAGAGAAAAGTCAGATGTAATAAAACTATATGTTAAAATTAAAAAAGATAAAAAAATAAATAAAAAATTTATAAGAGAACCTTTTTGAAGAACTCGCACTACATCGATGTTTGTATATCTCAAATTACAAAACCAGTAAAAGCATTGCATTGTTGAAATAACAAATGTGATTATAATAAGAATATGTCCTAATTCAGGAATCATTTAATCAGAGTCACCTTTCCAAACATTATTTTTTTTTAAAGCGTCAGCAACTTCTGGAGGCATGTAATTTTCGTCATGTTTTGCTAGCACCTCACTAGCAATAAAATTATTATTTTGAAACACACCTTCAGCAACGATACCTTGACCCTCTCTAAACAAATCTGGAAGAGGTCCTTTAAATACAACTTTAACTTCTTTTTTTCTATCAGTAATCATGAAGATAGTTTTTCCACCTTCTTTTTTTATTGAGCTTTCAAGAACCAAACCGCCAATTCTGATTTTATTTTGAATATTATTAGTATCACCAAATTTTTCAATTAAATCATTGGGCGTATAAAAATATACAATATTATCTTCTAGGGCCATTAATATTAATTTAGTTGCTATTCCAAGTGTTAATATAATGATAATTGTAATAAATAGGCGTCTATATTTGGCATTCATCTATTTTATATCGATCTATGTTTTAAAATTTAATTTTTTGTTTTTGATAACTGTTTAAGTAACTTTTTAGCTTTTTGAGATTGTTTGGTTGAATGAACGAAAAGGAGACCTAAGCTCAGTAAAGTTAATACGTAGCTTGGCCATATATAAATTTCATAACCTTGCATTATCCAAAATGATTCATTCATATTTTAACCTATTTTCGATATTTCTTCTAAATTTGATTTTAATAATAATGCTTCACATTTTTTTTCAATTAATTTGGTTTTTACGTTCAAAATTACCATATATAAAGAAAAAAAACTTAAAGCAAAAATCATAAGCATAAGTGGTAACAACATTTTATCATCGATAGACGGACCTCCTATTTTAATGATACTTGCTGGTTGATGAAGAGTATGCCACCAATCAACAGAAAACTTAACAATAGGAAGATTGATTAGCCCAACTATAGCTAAAACAGAAGCTGTTTTAGAACCATCAATTTTTCTTTCAAAAGCATTACTTAGTAATATATAGCCCAGATAAAAAAAGAATAACACTAGCATTGATGTTAATCTTGCATCCCATACCCACCATGTGCCCCACATTGGTTTTCCCCATAGTGAACCAGTGACTAATGTTAAAGCTGAAAAAAGGGCACCAATTGGTGCAATTGAACTTGAAACTAAATCAGCTAAAGGATGTTTCCAAACTAAATAAAAAACACACGAAATAGCGAGACTAAAATATAAAAATGATGCTAGCCAAGCGGAAGGAACATGAACATACATTATCCTAACAGCATCTCCTTGCTGATAATCTTTTGGGCTATCAAAAAGACCAAAATATAGTCCTGAGATAAGTGTAGTTATTGCTATT
>CACIRZ010000049.1 GCA_902589185.1 uncultured SAR116 cluster alpha proteobacterium | reverse complement strand
AGATATAGTAAAGCATCGTATTTATCCTTTTAGAGGGGTTATTGTAGATGTTGATCCTGAATTTTCAAATACTGAAGAGTGGTATCAATCTATTCCTGCAGAAATTAGACCCTCCCGAAATCAACCTTATTATCATCTTATGGCTGAAAATACGGAAACTTTTTATACAGCTTATGTTTCTCAACAAAATCTAGTAGATGATGGAGAAAATGGTCCACTTGAACACCCAGATTTGGATGAAATTTTCAGTGGTATGAAAAAAGGAAAATATCACTTAAGAAACGAAGTTAGAAATTAATCAACTTTAATCTTTAATTAGTACTATAAATGTACTATATAAAGTTCATGATAAAACTTAGTAAAATGACTGATTACGCTGTTGTCTGCCTCGGCACGCTAGCCCGAAGACCAGGGTCTTCAATGTCGGCAACTGAATTATCAAAAGAAACTGGGCTGGCATTATATACAGTTCAAAAGCTACTAAAATTACTAGTTTCAAGAAGTGATTTTATTAAGGCAAATCGTGGAGCACTTGGTGGTTATATGTTAAACAGAAATTCCTCAGAAATTTCAGTTGTAGAGATTATAGAAGCACTTGATGGACCTATAACTTTAACATCTTGTGTTGATAAATCTGAAAGTTTTTGTGAAGCCAGCGATATTTGTTTTTTAGGTGGAAAATGGAACAAAATTAATGAGATTATTAGAAAATCTCTTAATGATATCTCTTTAAAAGAGCTTTTAAGTTATGAAACCCCATTTTTACTAGATGATAATAAAGATGCATTGATTGATAGAATAAATTAAAAGGAAATTAGATGGTTGCTACTCAAGAAACAATTGACAAAGTAAAAGAAGTTTCAAGTACTTATAAATATGGTTTTGTTACAGACCTTGAAGCTGAAAAAGCCCCACTTGGTCTTAGTGAAGATATTGTTAAATTTATTTCACATAAGAAAAAAGAACCTAAGTGGTTACTAGAATGGAGACTAAAAGCATATAAAAAATGGCTTTCAATGGAAGCACCTAATTGGGCTATGGTTGATTTTCCTAAAATTAATTTTCAAGATATTTATTATTATTCAGCTCCTAAAACCAAACCAAAATTAAATAGTCTTGATGAAGTTGATCCAGAATTATTAAGAACTTATGAAAAATTAGGTATACCAATTAAAGAACAAGAAGTTTTAGCAGGCGTTGCAGTAGACTATGTATTTGATTCTGTCTCAGTTGCAACCACATTTAGAGAAAAATTAGCTAAAGAAGGTATAATTTTTTGTCCTATTTCGGAAGCAGTTCAGTCTCATCCTGATCTTGTAAAAAAATATATTGGATCAGTTATACCAATTAGTGACAATTATTATGCTGCTTTAAACTCTGCTGTTTTTACAGATGGTTCTTTTGTCTATATACCAAAAGACGTTAAGTGCCCTATGGAGTTATCAACCTACTTCCGAATTAATGAACAAAATTCTGGACAGTTCGAAAGAACACTTATTATTGCAGAAGATAATACATATGTATCTTATCTAGAAGGATGTACTGCTCCACAAAGAGATGAAAATCAACTTCATGCAGCAGTAGTAGAATTAGTTGCTATGAATAACGCAGAGATAAAGTATTCAACAGTTCAGAACTGGTATCCAGGTGACAAAGATGGTAAAGGTGGTATTTACAATTTTGTTACTAAAAGAGGAAATTGTCTTGGAAAAAAATCTAAAATTTCATGGACACAAGTAGAAACTGGTTCTGCTATCACATGGAAATATCCATCATGCGTACTTAAAGGTGATGATTCTGTTGGTGAATTTTACTCAGTAGCTGTTGCTAATAACGCACAACAAGCTGATACTGGTACAAAAATGATTCACATCGGAAAAAATACTAAATCAACTATTATTTCTAAAGGAATTTCAGCTGGTAAAGCGCAAAACACTTATAGAGGTCAAGTTCAAATACAAAAAAATGCAAAAGGCTCAAGAAATTTTACTCAATGCGACTCTTTACTAATTGGTGATAAATGTGGTGCACACACTGTTCCATATATTAATCAATTTACACCCCACGCTAGGGTTGAACATGAAGCAACTACTTCAAAAATATCTGAAGATCAACTTTTTTATTGTTTACAAAGAGGTCTTGATACAGAACAGGCAACATCATTAATCGTCAATGGTTTTTGTAAAGAAGTTATGAAAGAATTACCCATGGAGTTTGCAGTTGAAGCACAAAAACTGATTGGAATCAGTTTGGAAGGATCAGTTGGGTAATTTAAATTATTTAACTAAAATTGGAAGAAAGATGTCACTACTTGAAATTAAAAATGCTAAATTAAAACTTGACGATAAAGATATTCTAAAAGGTTTGTCTTTATCAGTAAATAGTGGTGAGGTTCACGCTATTATGGGACCTAATGGCTCAGGTAAAAGTACTTTATCATACATGTTAGCTGGAAGAGATGGTTATGAATTAGAAAGTGGAGAAGTTTTTTTAGAGGGACAGTCTTTGTCGGACATGGAGGCTGACGAGAGAGCAAGGTCAGGTTTGTTTTTAGCTTTTCAATATCCTGTTGAATTACCAGGTGTAGGTGGGATGAGTTTTTTAAGAGAGGCTGTTAATTCTAGAAGAAAATTTCTAGGGGAGGAAGAACTAGATCATTTAGCATTCGTTAAAGAAGCTAGAAAAGTTGCTTCAAAAATGTTTGTTAAAGATGAGATGTTAAAGAGAGCTGTAAATGTTGGTTTTTCTGGTGGAGAAAAAAAACGTTTTGAAATTTTACAAATGGCAATGCTTAAACCAAAAGTTTCAATATTAGACGAAACTGACTCAGGTTTAGATGTTGATGCGCTGAAAATAGTTTCGGATGGAGTAAATGCGCAAAGAAATGACGAAAATGCTATAGTTGTAATTACGCATTATCAAAGACTCTTAGATTATATTGTTCCAGATTTTGTTCATATTTTATCTGATGGTATCATTATAAAATCTGGAGGCCCTGAACTAGCATTGGAAGTTGAAAAAAATGGTTATGCAGGTTTGATTAATGCTGCATAATGTTAAAGACAATTATATCATTTCCGTAAAAGATCACGTTAGTCAATTTGAAGAAAAAAGTTTTAGAAAATTAGCATCGAATGATTTCAAAAGTTGGCCAAGCCCTCGAGAAGAAACTTGGAGATTAAGTAGGTTAGGTGTTTTATCCAGGAAAGAGATAACCCCAATAACACCTAATTTAAAAAAACAAATTTCCTCTGTATCTAAGTTCAAAGGCTCTAAAATAATAAGATTTGTAGATGGTGCTCTTCGAGAAGATTTATCATCAAAATTACCACCTGGCGTATCCTTGAATATTTTAGGAGAAGAGGACTCCCTTAGATGCTTTCATAAGTTTAAAGATAGTAACTTAAAAGATCATCCTTCTACAAATGTTTCATTTTCATGTACCCCTTCAATAGTAAAATTGACAATTGAAAAAGATGTAAAGATAAGAGATCTTTTTGAAATAATTTATGAAGGTGGTGATGACGACACATCTGTTCATCCTGCTTTGTATATAGAATTAAAAGACAACAGTAGCATAACAACAATTGAACGATTCAACCATTTAAGTTCTCTCATTATGCCTTTACAATTAGTTGAACTAAAAAAAAATGCGTCAATTAATTCATTGAAAATTTTTAATGATAACCAACAATCTTACAATTTGTCAGCTAATTGTACTTTCTTATCAGAAAAATCTAATTATAATTCTTTTTCTTTAATTAAAGGCGGGTTGTTTACACGCTCAGAAACTCATGCTTATTTAAAAGGAGAAAATTGTAATTTAAATCTTAATGGTGTATATCTGTCCTCTAAAAATCAACACCATGACCTAACAACAGCCATCTATCATGACGTGCCCAACTGTACTTCCAAACAAATTGTTAGAGGTGTATTGGGAGGTAAATCCACAGGCGTTTTCCAAGGCAAAGTTAGGGTGGCACCAGATGCACAGAAAACTGATGGACAACAAATGAGCAGGGCTATTTTATTATCAGAAAATGCAATCGCAAATGCAAAACCTGAGCTTGAAATTTATGCAGATGATGTAATTTGTGCACATGGTGCAACCGTTGGAGAGATAGACGATGATCAACTTTTT
>CACIRZ010000048.1 GCA_902589185.1 uncultured SAR116 cluster alpha proteobacterium | reverse complement strand
ATCTGCAGTCATACCATCTAATGATGTTACAGCTCTTAATGCACATACATAATCATATGTTCTTGTGTCACCCATAACCCCAACAGTTTTGACTGGTAAAATTAATGCAAATGCTTGCCAAATTTTATTGTATAGTCCATGTTTAATTATCTGTTGTATATAAATGGAATCTGCATTTCTTAAAATATTTAATTTTTCATCTGTAATTTCACCAGGACATCTGATTGCTAATCCTGGTCCAGGAAAAGGATGTCTATCTAAAAAATCATTTGGTATACCTAACTCTTTTCCTAAAAGCCTGACTTCATCTTTAAACAACTCTCTAAGAGGTTCAATTAATTCTAAATTCATTTTTTTTGGTAAGCCGCCAACATTATGATGTGATTTTATAGTTGCGGATGGACCTCCAGAAAAACTGACACTTTCAATTACATCAGGATATAAAGTTCCCTGAGCAAGGAAGCTAACATCACCAATCTTTAAAGCATGTTTTTCAAATACCTTAATGAAAAACTTACCAATTATTTTCCGCTTTTTTTCTGGATCTATTATTCCCTTTAAGTTTGATAAGAACAGATCCTTTTCATTTGCCTCTATTAAATTTAATTTATAATGTTCCCTATATAACTTTAAAACCTCTTCACTTTCGTTTTTTCTCATCAAACCATTATTTACATAAATGCAAGTTAATTGATTACCAACAGCTTTATTTATAAGTATTGCTGTCACAGAACTATCCACACCACCAGATAATGCACAAATTACTTTTTTATTTCCTACTTTTGTTTTTATTTCTTCTATAGATTGTTGAAGATAAGATTGCATACTCCAATTAAAAGAAAAATTGGATAATTTAAGAAAATTCTTGATTAATACTTTCCCATTCAATGTATGAAAAACTTCAGGGTGGAACTGAACTCCATAAAAATGTTTTTTTTCATTTCCAATAATTGCAAAAGGTGCATTTTCAGAAATACCATATACTTCAAAATCATTGGGTATCGTTGCCACGTGATCACCGTGAGACATCCATACTTCTTCTTTTCCTCCCTCTAAAAATAAACCTTCAAGAAGTTTAATGTTTTTACTTTTGTTGTTAATTTTTACAAAAGATTTACCAAATTCTGATGTGCAAGACCCAGAAATAACTGACCCACCTAGCATTTGCATCATTACCTGTTGTCCATAACAAATTCCTAGAATAGGTACTTCTAAATCATAAATACTTGAAGGTGGTTTAGGTGCATTATCATTTAAGACGCTGGCTGGCCCTCCAGAGAGAATAATTGCTTTAGGATTAAATTTTTTCAAAAATTCGTCATTTACCTTATTAAACGGATGTATTTCACAATAAACATTTAACTCCCTTAAACGTCTTGCAATTAACTGAGTAACTTGACTACCAAAATCAATAATTAAAACTAATTCGTTTTCCATTTAGTAACTTTCTCTTGTGAAATTGATTATTCTATCTTTTTTTTTTAAACATTGAGATAGAAAAACCATCCATTTTATATATAGCAGGGTTAGTAATTATACTTTTTTACCACTATCAAATGGATATTAAAAACTATTAGTTAAAGATAAATTATCATCCCACATATTAATAATATTAATTTCATAAAAATCAGTATTTACTAATTTTTTAAATTTTTCAATTTGATCAACTCCTTCTTCAGGTAAAATTGAGCAAATGGCTTATGTTAACTTCCCCAGGGGATTAAAAATATCTACTAATTCATTTCTGTCCTATTCTTTGATAAACTCATACTAAAAAATATTAAATACCAATTAATTTTACTGCGACTTGTTTTGTGAAAAATGAGATTGCTATTACATCATAGCTAAAGTGGTTGAAAGAACAGAATTCATTTAATGCTTTAAATTCGTCTTGTTCCCAGCCTTCGTTCATTATGAATTCATCAAAGATAAGAATAGTATCGCGATCCATCACCTGTTTTGAAAAATTTAAAGCACAAATTGTTGAGGAGTATAAATCTGCGTCAAAATTTATTACTGATGCTTTAGGACGAGTTTCAGAAAAGAATATGGGTAAAGTATCTTCAAATCTACCCACAATAAATTCTCCTCCTTTAATTTTAGGCACAGTCCCGTCGCTAGTGTACTTACCTTTCTTTTGAGCAACACTCCCATTTTCGCGACCCCAATCTTCAGGCAAACCTGTGAAAGTGTCAAACCCATACCCTTTTTTAAAAAACTTAATAAGATATTTAAACGATGATGCCCTCCATACACCAAATTCATAAAACGGCTTCGAAACTATGCTTTTTTTTACGATAGCATCAAAAAAATGAAACTTGTTGAAGTGTAATTCGGGAAGATTAGGCAAATTGAAAACCCAAGAAAATGAGCGTACTTGTGGATTTTTCTTTAATTCAGATTGCGTCAACTCATCAAAGAAATTTCTATCGCCCTGATAAAATCTCAACGCAGCCTTCGCTAATCTTGCATTTAGATGGTTTCCATCTATCTCTAAGCACTTGTCAATCCAATGTTCGGCGCTTTTTATCGAATTTTGAATACCATGAAGATTCCAAAAGGCTTCTGAAAAGTTTGATTTCAGAGCTGTCGCTTGTATGAAACTTGCCTCAGCTTCATCTAATCTGCCCATTTCTTGGAGTGTGTTTCCCATATTGTTGTAAGCTTCAGCAAAGTCAGGTTTCAACGCTATCGCTTGAGTATAGCTCGCCAGAGCTAGGTCCCACCTGCCGAGTTCTTTGAGCTTATTACCCAAGTTGTAGTGTGCTTCGGGCACGTCAGGTTTCAATGATGTCGCTTGGTTATAGCGTACTAGAGCTTCATCTAATCTTCCTAGTTTTTCGAGCGTAACACCTAAGTTGCTGTAGGCTTCGGCATATTTAGGATTCAACGCTATTGCATGGTTGTAGTTTGTCAGAGCATCATCTAATCTTCCTATTTTTTCGAAAGTAACGCCCAAGTTATTGTAAGCTTCTACATAGTCAGGCTTCAACACTATGGCTTGATTGTAGCTAGCTAGAGCTTCGTCCAACCTACCCAGTTCTTGGAGCGTTATACCCAAGTTGTAGTGAGCTTCGGCATAGTCAGGCTTCAATGCTATAGCATGGTTATGACTTGCTTCAGCTTCGTCCAATATCCCTATTTCATGAAGCGAGATGCCCAAGTTGATATGGGCAAAAGCGTCTTGGGGAGATAATGAAACTGCTTTCTGATTAGCATCTACTGCTTCAGACTTTCTGCCCTTTGCTAGTAATACTGCGCCTAAAACTTTCCAGGCGAATTGATGCTTGGGAAAAAGTTGAGTAATTTGCACTGCGAGCTTTTCTGCATCACTAAATCGTCCATTCTGATAGAATTCTAAAAGAATGCTAAGTTGTTGCTTGGATGGGCTTGTATAACTGACGTTTTCCATAAATTAATTATCTTTTAATAAATTTATTATTCTATCTTTTTCTTTGAAACATTGAGATAAAAAAACCATCCATTTTGTGAATAGCAGGGTTAATAGTTATACTTTTCTTACAATTTTCAAATGGATATTGAAAAGTATTCGTTAAAGATAAATTGTCTTTCCACATATTAATCAAATCAATTTCAGAAAAGTCACTATTAACTGATTTTTTAAATTTTTCAATTTGATCAACTCCCTCTTCAGGTAAGATTGAGCAAATTACATATGCTAACTTACCGCCTGGAGCAACCATAGTTGATCCCTTTAATAGTAACTCGGATTGAATATTAATTAATTCTACTAACTTTTTTTTATTGAAGTTAAATCTTGAGTCAGGACTTCTCGACCATGTTCCAATACCAGAGCATGGAGCATCTATAAGAACTAAGTCAAATTTTTTTTCTAAACCTTTTGTACTCCAGTTTATATCAACCAAACGTGTTTCAATATTATGAACTCCTGCTCTCTTAAAACGTAAACTTGCCTGTTTTAATCTTTTTTGATTTATATCTAAAGATAAAATTCTTCCTTTATTTTTCATTATATCTGCCAATATAAGAGATTTACCACCAGCGCCTGCACATATATCAGCAACTTGCATTCCTGGTTTTGCACCCAGTATCAATGCTGACAATTGAGATGCCTCTCCTTGAATTTCTATGTTACCAGATTTATAGAGTTTATTTCCATTTATGGGAAATCGTTTAAGAAGTCTTATGCCTAGCGGAGAGTATTTACTAATTTTGCATGGTACATCAATTTCGTTTAATGAATTCA
>CACIRZ010000047.1 GCA_902589185.1 uncultured SAR116 cluster alpha proteobacterium | reverse complement strand
TCTATTGCTGACTTGCCTCGACTGGTAACAAAAATAAACTGGTCAACACCTGCATTAGCTGCTTCTTCTACAGCATACTGTATAAGGGGCTTATCAACTATAGGAAGCATTTCTTTAGGCATTGACTTTGTTGCAGGAAGAAATCTCGTACCTAATCCACCAACTGGAAATATAGCTTTCTTAATTTTCATTCACAAATCCTATAAATTAGTATAGTAGTTGATATGGTTATTATTTTTGTGTTTTCAATCAGTAAATAACTTTATGTTTCCCATATTTCAGAGGATATATCATGAGAATAACGATGTTAGGTACAGGCTATGTTGGATTAGTTTCTGGAACTTGTTTTTCAGAGTTTGGTTTTGATGTATGTTGTGTAGACAAAAATAAAGACAAAATCATGAACTTAGAAAAAAATATAATACCCATTTATGAACCTGGTCTTGAAAATTTAGTTAAAAAAAACAAGGATGCTAATCGCCTCACTTTTAGTATTGATATTAAGAAAAACATAGCAGAAGCAGATGTAGTTTTTATTGCTGTGGGAACGCCTGCCAGACGTGGTGACGGTCATGCTGATCTATCATATATTTATGAAGCCGCAGAGGAAATAGGAAAAAATTTAATTGGTTACACAGTAGTTGTTACCAAGTCCACGGTGCCTGTTGGGACAGGAAACGAAATTAAAAATATAATTAAAAAAATTAATCCCAAAGCCAAATTCGATGTGGTTTCAAATCCAGAATTTTTAAGAGAAGGTAATGCTATAGAAGATTTTATGAGACCAGATAGGGTGGTTGTTGGGTATGAAACTGAAAAAGCAAAAGAAGTAATTTCAAAAATATATAAACCATTATATTTAATTGAAACGCCAATTTTATTCACAGATTTAAAAACAGCAGAGTTAATCAAATATGCTGGTAATGCATTCCTGGCTGTAAAAATATCCTATATTAACCAGATGGCAGACTTATGTGAAAAGGTCGGGGCTGATGTTCATGACGTTTCAAAAGGTATTGGTCTAGACAAAAGAATTGGAAGTAAATTTTTGCATCCGGGACCAGGTTATGGAGGTTCTTGTTTTCCCAAAGACACCCAAGCTCTGGTAAAAACGGCCAATCATTATGGTTCAAATATTTCTATAGTGGAAAATGTCATCAATTTCAACGCTCAAAGAAAAATAGATATGGCAGAAAAGATAATTTCTATCTTAGGTAAAAATTACACTAATAAGAAAGTATCAATCCTAGGGTTGTCATTTAAACCAGAAACAGACGATATGAGAGAGAGTCCATGTCTAGTTATTATTCCAAAACTCCAAGAAAAAAATATACAAATCTCTGCATTCGATCCAGTTGCAATGTATGAAGCAAAAAAATTACTAAAAAATATTCAATTTTCAGATAGCGTTGAAGATTGTATAAATAATAGTGATGCACTAGTAATTTTAACTGAGTGGAACGAATTCAGAAGCTTGTCACCTGAAAGATTAAAAAAACATATGAAAGGAAATATTTTAATCGATTTAAGGAATGCTCTTAATCCAGATAGTTTTTTTGGAAGTGGATTTGACCTTATTCAAATAGGAAGACCAAAGCATTCTAGCCAGTAATATTTGTACCAAGTGATTTGGGTCTTTTCATACCTTCAATTAAGTTAACCATTTCAATTTTTCCAGTAATTTTACCTTTTGAGTTTTCAATAGTAACTGGTTTTGAAGGAGCATCTGACATTATCTGAAGTATATCCTCTAATACCATTTCTTCCTTTACTGTAGCACCTGAGCTTTTAGAATTTGTTGGTGTCATTATTGATTTTGCTTGTATTACTCTAGCTCTGTTGATGTCTTTAATAAAATCAGAAACATATTCATCCGCAGGGTTCATAATTATTTCTTGAGGATTACTGTCTTGAACCATGCTTCCATCGCGAAGTATAGCTATTCTATCTCCAATTTTTAGAGCTTCATCGAGATCATGTGTAATAAAAATTATAGTTTTATGTAATTCACTTTGAAGATCTAAAAGTATATTTTGCATTTCTGAACGAATTAATGGATCTAAAGCAGAAAAAGCTTCATCCATTAATAGAATTTCTGCATCTGTTGCAAGTGCTCTTGCGAGCCCTACTCTTTGTTGCATGCCTCCTGATAATTGGCCTGGGTAATATGTTTCGTAACCATCTAAGCCAACTCTTTTTATCCATTTTTGAGCTTTTTCGGACCATTCATCTTTTGAAATATTTTGAATTGCAAGCCCATAACCAACATTTTGTAAAACTGTTTTGTGTGGAAATAAAGCAAACTTTTGAAAAACCATAGACATATTATTTTGTCTAAATTGAATGAGCTCTTTCGGATTTAAATTGAGAATATTTTCATCGTTAAACAATATTTCACCACTTGTTGGTTCTATTAATCTATTTAAATGTCTTATGAGAGTAGATTTACCTGATCCAGAAAGCCCCATAACAACTTGTATCTTCCCTCTGTTAATATTTAGATTTATGTTATTTAATCCGAGAACACAGTTTGATTTCTCAAGGAGTTCGTCTTTACCCATTCCATTTTTCACTAAATCAAGTGCGCTTTTATCACCATCTCCAAAAATCTTATAAAGCTGATTTATTTTGATTAATATATTTTTTGAACCCATTATATTAATCCTTACCTTCATTCCTATATTTTTGCATTCTGAGACCAAATTTTTGGGTAACACGATCAAAAATAATTGCGAGTATAACAATAGCAAGTCCGTTCATTAATCCCAGAGCTAAATATTGATTTGAGATTGCTTGCAAAACAGGTAATCCTAGCCCTTTTACACCAATCATTGATGCAATAACAACCATTGCAAGAGCCATCATTATTGTTTGGTTAACACCAGCAAAAATTGTAGGTAAGGCAAGCGGAATTTGAACTCCAAATAATTTCTGCCAATAATTTGCACCAAAAGAATCTGATGCCTCTAGAACATCTTTATCTACTAATCTAATACCTAAATTCGTTAAACGAACAATTGGAGGTATAGCATATATACAGACCGCAATAAGACCTGGTACTTTACCAATACCTAACAGCATCACAACTGGTATAAGATATACAAAACTTGGGATTGTTTGCATAATATCTAAAATTGGCACTACAAAAGCTTGAACTTTGTTACTTCTTGCCATTGCTATACCTAGAGGTATTCCAATCGATATGCATAAAAAAGTTGCTACTAAAATAATGGCCAAGGTAGACATTGTGTCTTCCCACATACCAAAATAACCAATTAACATAAAACTAATAAAAGTTCCTAATACTACTGTAAGTGATCGTGATCCTACCCATGCAAGCGAAAGTATTCCAAGAATAATTAACGGCCAAGGAGTATTAATAAAAAACTTCTCAAACCAAACTAAAAACATAAGCAAAGGTTCAAAGAAGGTTTCTATAGCCTCGCCATAAGTGCGCGAAAAGTCGGTAAATGCAAAATCTACTGATTTTTTAAAATCTCTCAAATTAGATCTACTCATATCTGGAAAATTATAAAACCAATCCATTTTGCATCCTATATTTTAAAAAAATAATCACCACTTCAGTACAATATGAAGTGGTGATTATATGTTTATATTAATTATAGACTTGATTTAATTTTTTTAGCTACATCTGGAGAGACCCACTTTGTCCACACATCAGAATATTTTTCTAGAAATTCATATGCTGCGTCTTTTCCTTGAGCTTTTTCTGTATCCATAAAAACAAGCATTTTATTCATAACACTTCCAGGATATACACGACCAGAAATATAGTCCAAAGCTACACTAGCATTCTTTTTGAAATTTGATGTTACAACAGTATTAACCACAGAAGTTGTCCATGCAGATTTTTTTGGATTTGCACACTCTTTTTCTGGTTTAACAATACAATTGTCCCAGTGATCTTTGCCAACAAAAGGTACACCAAAATCAACTTTAGTTAAACTATGTTTTCCAATTAATGAGGTTGGAGACCAATAGTAACCAAACCAACTTTCATTTCTTGTTAGAGCCTTGTTCATGGAACCGTCTAAACCAGCAGCACTACCTGGATCAACAAGTACCCAACCTTTCTTCTCCATTTCAAATGCTCTGAATAAGTTTTGGTTAACTAATTGACATCCCCATCCTGCGGGACAACCAACAAAGGCACCTTTTGATTTATCCTCTGCATACGGGAACAAATCTGGTCTTGCAATTACATCTGCAGCTGTTTTTAGATTATGTTTTTTAGCTGTGTATGGAGATAACCACCAACCTTCACCTAAGCCTGAAATTGGTCC
>CACIRZ010000046.1 GCA_902589185.1 uncultured SAR116 cluster alpha proteobacterium | reverse complement strand
CTTTGCTAGGCCAGTTCTTCAAATGCAATTGAATTTTGTTTTTGACGTGGCTGAAAGAAAAGATCAGTTTGATGTTATTGCAACTGTAAAAGGTGGTGGTTTGTCTGGACAGGCAGGAGCTGTTAGACACGGTTTGAGTAGGGCTTTATGTCTTTTTGAACCGGATCTTAGAAAGCCATTAAAATCTGCTGGGATGTTAACCAGAGATTCTAGAGTTGTTGAGCGCAAAAAGTATGGTAGAGCTAAAGCTAGAAAAAGCTTTCAATTTTCTAAAAGATAGAAATGAGCATGCTTATTTAATTTACGAGGTGTGCAATGCACACCTTTTTTTTATCTTAAATTTAATTTATAAATATTTTGTTATTTTTAAATGAGAGGGAAATTTAATGAAACCTATAAAAATAGGAATTGCAGGGCTAGGAAATGTCGGTGAAGAGGTTGCTTATCAGTTAATTAAAGGTTTCAGAGTTCAAAAAAATTTATTCCAAATTGAGTTAGTAGCTGTTTCAGCTAGGTCAAAAAACAAAAAAAGAAAAGTAGATATAAATAATCTTAAGTTTTTTGATAATCCTACAGATATGGTGTTAGACAATAATATTGATGTTATTGTTGAATTAATTGGTGGTGACGAGGGTGTTGCGAAAGATTTATGCTTTTCTGCTTTAAAAAATAATAAGGCAGTTATTACTGCTAATAAGGCACTAATTGCAAAATATGGTAAAGAATTAGCCGAAATAGCTGAGGAAAGAAATTTATTCTTTTCTTTTGAAGCTTCTGTAGCAGGGGGAATCCCAATTCTTAAACTCATTAGAGAAGGATTAATAGTAAATGAAATTACTAAACTCACAGGCATTTTAAACGGAACCGCAAATTATATTTTATCCGAGATGGAAAAAGAACAAAAAAGCTTTGATATTGTTCTCAAAGAAGCACAAAAGAAAGGTTTTGCAGAAGCGGATCCATCTTTTGATGTAGATGGAATAGATGCGGCTCATAAAACCATAATATTATCAGCTTTAGCCTATGGTAAGATGCCAAATGTTAATAATCTTTCTATTAAGGGAATTAGAGATATCACATTGAATGATATTTCATACTGCAATCAATTAGGATATAAAATAAAGTTATTAGGTAATTCAATGTTATCTAAAAATAAAAATGGTGAAGATGAGTTGTGTTGTTCTGTTGAGCCCTGGCTTATATCAAAAAATCTTGGCCTTTCAAGTGTTGCTGGGGTGCTAAATGCTGTCCAAATTGAAACAAGCTTAGCTGGCTCAGTAATGATCACAGGTGCTGGGGCTGGTGGAGAACCTACAGCATCTGCTGTTTTGGCAGATATAGTTGATTATGCTAATGAAACAAAGTTATTTTCATTTGGAAGAAATTCAAATGATATTAAAAATCACTATAATACAATATCTTATACAAATAAATTTAAGTATTACTTGAGGTTAAATGTAGTAGACAAATCTGGTGTTTTAGCTGATGTTACATCAATTTTTAAAGATTATGGTTTGTCAATTGAAAGCTTTATTCAAAAATCTAATCAAGAAGACAAAACTGCTGAATTAGTAATTATTACTCATGAGGCTGAAGGTTTTGTGCTAAACGATTCTTTATCAAAAATATCAATATTAAATGGAGTAATTACAGAGCCAGTTTGCTTAAGTATTTATTCCTAATAATTATAAGCAGTTAACTTGACAAAAACATTATTATATAACTCAAATCCATCAGTAAATAATGCGGACTGGAATTTAATTGTTTCAAATGATTTTACGAAAAGGTCTGTGGATTATTTGTACCAAAAATATAAGTTGCCAAGTTTTATTACACCTTATCTTATGTATAAGGGTGTTAATTTAGATGAATTTGATAACTTTTTTGCTCCTAAGCTTAAAAATTTATTACCAGAGCCTTTTAAATTTAAAGATTTAGAAAAAGGAGTAAAAAGATTAGCTTCAGAAGTAATTGCATCGCGACCTATAGGTATTTTTGGTGATTATGACGTTGATGGAGCTACGTCTGCGGCTATTATATCAAAATATTTAGAACAATGTGGCTGTAAAACGTTTATACATATACCAGATAGGTTTTTAGAGGGATATGGGCCAAATGAAAAAGCTTTAAAAGGGTTACATGAAAAAGGTTCTAAATTAATAGTTACTGTTGATTGTGGTATTTCTTCTTTTGAACCTCTTCAAGCAATGACCTCTGTTGATATTGATGTAATTGTTATTGATCATCACATACCCGATATTAAATTGCCTCCAGCATATGCTATTATTAATCCAAAAAGAATTGATACTGAAAAAGGATATGAAGATTTATGTGCGGCTGGTGTAACTTTTATTTTCTTAATTGGTTTGAATAGAGAATTAAGAAAACAAGGTTTTTTTAAAAATAGAGCTGAACCTAATTTGTTTCAATTTCTTGATTTGGTAGCTTTAGGGACAGTTTGTGATGTGGTTCCTTTAAGTAAGCTAAATAGGGCCCTTGTAAAGCAGGGACTTAAGATAATGAAAAGAAGAGAGAATATTGGGATCAAAGTTTTATCTGATATTAGTAAAATAAATAGTGCGCCAAATACCCAATCTTTAGGTTTCTCTTTGGGACCAAGAATTAATGCAGGTGGTAGGATTGGAAATAGTGAACTTGGTGTAAATCTTCTTAAAGAAAACCATGAGAGTAAAGCTATTGAAAAAGCTAGCAAATTAGATGAATTAAACAAAAAAAGAAGATTTTTAACGGCTGAATTAGAGAGCAAAGCCATAGGATTAATAGAAAAAATTAAAAATAATAATGATAATAAAATTCCAAACGCAATAGTTGTGAATGGCAACGATTTTCATCAAGGTATAACGGGCATCGTAGCTGGTAGAATGAAAGAATTATATAACCGACCCGTATGCCTAATTTCAATTAAAGATGGAATTGGTAAGGGTTCAGGTAGGTCAATTTATGGCATTCCTCTGGGAGAAATAATTTTAGAAGCATTAAATTTGAAAATAATTAAAACTGGTGGTGGTCATGATATGGCTGCTGGATTTACAATTGATCCATCTAAGATAACTAACTTTAACAACTTTTTAAATGATAAGGTAAGTTCTTTTATGGAAAAGGGAATTCCAAGATTTTCTTATATTGTAACTTCTATTATTCCAATTTCGGCCTGTACTTTAGAGATAGCTGAATGGCTTGAAAATTTGGGTCCGTGGGGTTCGGGAATGGAGGAACCAAAATTTATAGTGCCTAATTCTAAGATATCCTCTTTTAGAAGATTTGGCTCTAATTATGAGCATGCTTCATTTTATATAAATGATGGATCTTCAACAAAACTAAGAGTAAAGAAATTTAATTTATTAAATAGTGATTTGGATAAAGTATTTAAAAATTATGAAAATATAAATTTTGATTTTTTAGGTACTTTAACAATTGATACATGGAATAATTCTAAAACTATTGAGTTCATGCTTGATGATATAATTTATGCAGATGTTACTTGATTTTTAATTAAATTATAGTTAATAAATTAATCAGTGGTCCCTTCGTCTAATGGTTAGGACTCAGCCCTTTCACGGCTGCAATAGGGGTTCGAATCCCCTAGGGATCACCATCTAATATATTAATAAATTTATTATTATGAAAAATATCCAAGAAAAAATTAATATAACTGAATTAGAAGTTATTAAAACTCAAGAATTGTGGGCTCAAAACGTTATAGAAATCGGAAATTTATATATAAAAAAAGAAGATTATAAATCAAGAGCGAGTGTTTTTGTTAAACAATTTTATGCTTTTGATGTAGGTGATGTTTTATTTAAACCTACTTTAGCGTCAGAAAAGCAATTTCGTTTTACTTATGATGACGCCTTATCTTATTTCATTGGGGGGCATATTTCAGAAGATAAAGGTTTTGCATTAAAACCGTGGGGAAAAATAAATTTTGGTGAAAGAAAAATAATTATTCTCAAGGAGATAGCTTTATCAATGGGGAATTACATTTTTCATAGTATTGACGGTGGGGATAAGGTTAAAGTAGAATTTACTTTTGGTTATGTAAAAGATATAAATAATAATTTGTTAATCAACCTACACCATTCATCTATTCCATATACAAACTAAAAGAAATATGCAGCATTATTTCAAATTTTTAATCCAATTAACCATTGTTTTTTTGGCATGTTCAGTTTGATTTGGAGAAATAATATCACCAGCTAACACATGTGAATATTTATCGTCGTTATTCGAAAGTTTAACGATTTTTGTTGTGCTTTTCCCTCCCCAATTAGATATAAAGTTTTTTGTTTTTTTAGGATCAACCACTTTGTCATCCATTGAAAAATAAAAAAGCGCAGGTTTATCCACTTTACTGTAATCTTTGTCATTTACTTCATTTACTAGCTTTGCCATTGGAATAAGAGCAATTGTTGGATATGACATTGTCCAGTATTTTTTGTTAAGATCATTTCTTGGATTGTGTTTCATTGTCTTACCAAGAATTAATTTTAACCAATATTCAGAAAAAGGCCATGAAATCAAATTAGCAAATTTGTTATTTATTCCAAAATTGGGTGATATAAATATATATCCTAAAATTTTCTTTGAAAGCTTTTTGTTTAAAGCAGAAGTTACACTTATCGTTCCGCCAGTTGAAGAGGAAATTAAAATAACTTTTTCTCCAATTTTTGAACCAATTTCTAATGCCTCATGAAGATCTTTCATCCAATTTGGAATTGAACATAATTCCATTGCCTTTGGATTTCTTCCGTGCCCTGTTAATCTTGTAAAAAAAAGATTTGCATTTAAATCACTGGCAATTTTGTCAGGTAGAGGTCGAACCTCTTCTGAAGACGCTGTAAAACCATGGATATAAACTATTGCTATCGGAGTTTTTTTATTAGTTTCATTAGCCCAAACTACTTTTTTTTGCACTCCTTCTTTAATGTCTAAAAATTGTTCT
>CACIRZ010000045.1 GCA_902589185.1 uncultured SAR116 cluster alpha proteobacterium | reverse complement strand
TTTTTAATAATGCTTTTCTATGAATGTTTGGTTTCCAGTAATCTAATTCTTTTTCTATAACCTGAATATTATTTTTTTTAAGTAAAAGAATAGTCTTTTTGAAGTTTTCTAGAACATTAGCTTCAATTTGATCTTCAAAAATTTGAGTTGGTACAATGCATTTTAGATTACGAGGGGTATTATAATCTCTATTATCAATTAAATTAAATAAATTACTGATATTACTTATATTTTTTCCAAAAAATCCTATTGTATCATATGTATTACTTAATAAAATCAGGTCTTTGTTACTAATAATTTTTGAGGATGGCTTAAAACCAAAAACTCCACAATAAGACGCTGGTATTCTAACTGATCCCATCGTGTCTGTACCAATAGCGATATGAACTAAATCAGATGAAATTGTAGCTGCACTTCCTCCCGATGATCCTCCGACAGAGAAATTTATGTTCCTAGGGTTAAGACATCTTCCGTAAAAACTAGATGAGGTGCTTCCTCCAAATGCAGCTTCATCCATATTAGTTAATCCAATAATAATGCCACCATTTTTCTTTATCATTTCTATAATTGGATCATCTTTTAAAGATGTATTGTTTTTAAATTCCTCTATGCCAGCATGAAACGGAAATGAATTAACTTTAATATTTGCTTTTACTGCAAATAGCTCTCCATCAATTTGAGATAGCTTTTTCATCCTACTATCTGCATTTTTAGCATGTTTTAATGATGTATCTTTATCTGTATGAATAAAAATGTTGTGTGATTTAAAATTTTCTAAATTTTTAAAAAAATTATTTACTTTGTCTTGAGATGTGTTGTTAATACTCATTTGAATAATTTATTCTCATGTATAAAAAATTAAAAGGAAAAGTTTGAATGTCTTACGGATTGATTTTTAAATCTTTAAAAAAAAATAACCTTCAAAATTGGCTCCTTTATACTAAGCATGATTTTTTAAAACAATTGTCAAATAATTCATTGAAAAAAGATTGTTTTTTAAATTATTTAAAACAAGATTACCTTTTTCTTATTCAATTCTCTAAAGCCTGGTCTTTAGCAGTTTTAAAATCAGATAACTTAGATGAAATGAAAATTTCTGCAAGCACAGTCAATGACCTTATTAATTTTGAAATGCAATTGCATATTGATTTGTGTGATGAGTATGGAATTTCAAAAACTGATTTAGAGAGCACAGATGAGCAGAATGAAAACATAGCTTATACTAGGTATGTGCTTGAGTTAGGATATTCGGGTGATTTTTTAGATTTATTATCAGCATTAGCTCCATGTGTACTTGGTTATGGTGAAATTGGTTTAAATTTAAAGGATTTTAAACCTGATAATGTCATGTATCAAAAATGGATTGAAACCTATGCTAGTAATGAATACCAAGAAGTTTGTAAAAATGTATCTCAATTAATAGACAATTCATTTCTAATTAGATTAGGTAACAATTATAAAAATACATATAAGTGGTTTCAGGCAAACAAAATTTTTAACAAAGCAACTTTGCTTGAAGTTGATTTTTGGAATATGGCATTAAAGTAATTTAAAAGGGTATTATTTTTTTTAATACCCTTTTAACAAAACAACTATGAAAAACTATTTTGTGCCACCGTCATTGCAACTAGCATCGGGATAGACAAAATTGTATTTTTTCTGGAAAACAACATTGCTTTCCTTGCAGCATTTGCTTTGGTTTCAGCATCAACTTCTACAATTCCAAGTGCTTTCTTTTGATTAGGCCAAATGACTAACCAAACATTTAGAAACATTATTATAGCAAGCCACATTCCAACTCCTATAGGCCAATGTCCATTTGAAAAAGTCATAGCATCATGAAGGTAACCATTTAGATGAGCTAAAATAAAACCTGTGACAACTGTCGCTACTGCTCCCCATCTAAACCACCATAATGCAGCTGGAGCAATTACCTTACTTATTGCAGGCTTTTGATCATCTGGAATGTTAGGCATGTTTGGGATTTGTACAAAATTGAAATAATATAAAATTCCAACCCACATTATTCCAGATAATACATGCATCCATCTAAGAAGCCACATATTAAAAGCAGTCTGGTCAAAAGATCCTTGAGCCAAAAAGAAAATTAAGATTATTGCAAAAACAAAACCTGTTATTACAGCACTTCTTAAATTTGTTAATATTGAAGACATATTGTTTCTCCCCAGATTATTAATTCACATTACATTATAGATAGAATTTTAATTTAAACATAGCATTATTGTATTTATAGAAGTTTTTAATAATTTGTATTATTATTGATTATATAAATTTTAAGGACATACAAGATGAATATATTTGACGTTCATATTAAAAATGGAGAAGTAATTGATGGCACAGGAGCTCCAAAATTTAAGTCTGATATAGTTATTGACAAAGGAAAAATAATAGGAGTTTTTCCTGCTGAAAATGGTGATGTGCGAGATCCATCAGAAAATCATTTTTTATCTAACTTTAAAGCAAAACATTCGATAAATGCAGAAAACAAGATTATTTCACCAGGTTTTATTGATGTGCATACACACGATGATGATAATGTTTTTCTAGACCCATCTATGTCTTCAAAAATAAGTCAAGGAGTAACGACTTGTGTCGCAGGTAATTGTGGTATTAGTTTAGCGCCATTTAGTTATAAAGGTGAAGTTCCAGCTCCAATAGCACTTCTAGGAAAATCAGAAGTATTTAGGTTTCCTCGTGTAAGTGATTATAAGGAAGAGTTTAATAATAAACCAAGTTCTGTAAATTTGGCCCTGTTAACTGGACATTCCATGCTGAGAGTTGAGGCCATGAATGGTGAATTTGCTAGACCAGCAACAACAAAAGAAATCTCTAAAATGGTGGATAAGCTAAAACTGGCTCTTGAGGATGGTTCTATTGGTTTATCAACTGGTTTGGCTTACCCAGCTGCAAATGACGCTCCTACGTCAGAAATTATAGAGTTAGCAAAAATATTACCTGAATTTGATGGAATTTTTACAACACACATGCGTAATGAAGCAGTTGATGTAATAAAATCTGTAAATGAAACTATAAATATATCTTCAACAGCTAAGGTTAGAACTGTAATTTCGCATCATAAATGTGCAGGAAGAGAAAATTGGGGAAAAAGCGAAAAAACATTAGAATTAATTGGAGAGGCTAAAAAGAATAATTTTCTTGATCTTGACTGTTATCCATATACTGCTAGCTCAACCATGTTATTAAAAAGCTTTGTTAAGCGTGCAGATAAAGTTTTAGTTACATGGTCAGATAACTATCCTAATATTTCAGGGCAGGATTTAAATGATTTAGCTCAACAATTTGGAACTAGTATTGATGAAACAATTGATAAATTATATCCAGCAGGGGCTATTTATTTTCAAATGGATGATCAGGACTTAAACAGAATTTTACAATTTCCAGGCTCTATGATTGGATCTGACGGTATACCTGGAGATCGGCATCCTCATCCACGTTTGTGGGGGACCTTTCCTAGAGTTTTAGGTAAATATTCTAGGGAGATGCAACTTTTTCCTCTTGAAGAGGCGGTTTATAAAATGACGGGGAAAAGTGCTTCGGTTTTTGGCCTTGAAAATAGAGGGACAATTGATATAGGTAATTATGCAGATTTAGTTATCTTTAATCCTGAAACAGTAATTGATAAAGCGTCATATCAATCACCTAAACTTCATGCTGATGGCATTGAAAATGTTCTTGTAAACGGAGAAGTTGTTTGGCAAGAAGATAGTGCCACCCAAAATAGACCAGGAATGTTTTTGGAAGGCAAAAAATTTCACTAATTTAAACTGTTTTTTCTAAATCTTTGTATTTTACGGGTGTAAAACCATATTTTTGATATAGGTAAATTGCACTTTTATGATCAAGAGAACAGGTGTTAACAGTTAGTTTTTTAATTTTTTTACTATCCCATGCTGTTAATATAGCTGTTTGTAATAAATATTTTCCTAAACCTATACCAATCACTTCGTCAACTAAACCAAAGAAACTAAGGTCACAAATATCTTTTTTTCTATAATCCAACATATAGAAACCAATTGGCCATCCATCTTTGATTAATGTATAAAGTAGAACATTTTTATCATTTACGAATTCATCGATTTCATCTTCACTTTTTCTTAACCAATCTGTCCAATAGTAATTTTTCCCAACTTGTTTGTAGAAGAATAAAAAATACCAAGCAGGAAAACTTTCGGCTAATAATATACTAAGTTTATGTTTTAAATTTTTGGGCCAATCAAAACTTGGCTTTTTATTCATTTCTAAATAAGTCACTCGATATTTTAATTTTTTTTTATTCATTTATATCAAACTTTCAATTTACTTTCATAAAAGTTTTTTGCAGTATTATAAATCAATTTTAAATAATTTAATAATTTTCTTTGGAGTAATAATGAAATTAATTGACCACTTTATTAATGGGAAAAGTGCTAATTTTTCTGGGCTTTCATCTACCCCAGTTTTTAACCCTGCTTCTGGTGAGGAAACAGCAAGAGTTGTCTCGGGAACATCCGATTGTATAAATGCAGCTGTTAAGTCAGCGAAAGAAATTTTTCCTGAGTGGTCTAATACTACGCCAATCGTCAGAGCTAGGAAAATGTTCAAGCTAAAAGAATTAATAGAATTCCGACAAAATGAATTGGCAAAATTAATTTCTCAAGAACATGGCAAGACCTTTGATGATGCGCTTGGTGAAATTGGTAGAGGGTTGGAAGTTGTTGAGTTTGCATGTGGAATCCCAAACCATCTTGCTGGTAATTACACTAGTAATGTTGGGAGATCTATTGATAGTTGGTCCGATTATCAACCTCTGGGAATTTGCGCAGGAATAACACCATTTAATTTTCCAGTGATGGTGCCAATGTGGATGTTTCCAGTAGCGATTGCATGTGGTAATTGTTTCATTCTCAAACCTTCTGAAAGAGATCCAAGTTCAACTAGGTTATTATCTGAAATTGTTTTAGAAGCTGGAATACCACCAGGTGTTTTAAATTTAGTAAATGGTGGAAAAGAGACTGTAGATGCGATTTTGCAACATAAAGATATAAGCGGTGTAAGCTTTGTAGGATCCACCCCAATTGCTGAATACGTTTATAGTGAAGCAGCTAAATACGGTAAAAAAGTACAAGCTATGGGAGGTGCTAAGAACCACATGGTTGTGATGCCAGATGCTGATATGGAGATGGTAGGTGATGCAATTATGGGTTCAGTTTTTGGATCCGCAGGAGAAAGGTGTATGGCTATTTCAGTTGTGGTGCCGGTAGGTGAGGGAACCGGGGATAAAATAAAAGAGATAGTAAAGCCAAAAATTGAAAATTTAAAAATAGGACCTGGATTAGATCCCGACTCAGAAATGGGCCCATTAGTCACTTCAGATCATCTTCAGAAAGTCCAAAATTACATCGATAAGGGTGTAGAAGAAGGAGCTGATTTAGTTGTTGATGGAAGAAATTTGAAACTTCAAGGTTATGAAAACGGTTTTTTTATTGGAGGATCATTTTTTGACAATGTAACAACTGATATGTCCATTTATAAAGAAGAAATTTTTGGTCCAGTTTTATCAATGGTTAGAGCTAAAGATTTTGATTATGCTTTAGATATTGTAAATAAACATGAATATGGGAACGGAACAGCCATCTTTACAACAAATGGTGGTGTTGCAAGAAAATTCTCAAATGAGTGTCAAATTGGTATGGTAGGTGTAAATGTTCCTATTCCAGTTCCAGTGGCATATCATTCTTTTGGTGGATGGAAAAGATCTGCATTTGGAGGTCATGGCGTTTATGGAATGGAAGCAGTAAGGTTTTATACTAGGCTAAAAACTGTTACAGGAAGATGGCCTTCCGGCCATCATTCTGGTGCTCAATATACATTTCCTAGTAATAATTAACTTTTGAGCATTTTGGAAAAATCTTTAATTTCTGGCAATGGCCATTTATCAGTATCACTTGGAACTTTGAAAACATTAAGTGTCATTGAAATTAAGCTGTAATAACCGCATATGCCAACAATGTCTATTGCTGCTGTTTCGTTAAGTATGTTTACAAGATTATTATAAGTATTATCAGAAACATTTTTTAAAATATTAGCTTCAGCAGCAAAATCAAAAACAGCTTCTTCTTCTGCCTTTGTAAAATTTGGCCTTTGTCCCA
>CACIRZ010000044.1 GCA_902589185.1 uncultured SAR116 cluster alpha proteobacterium | reverse complement strand
GAATGATTTTCAATTTGCTCAATTGTTTCTTCATCAAACTTCAAATGATCCTCAATTACTCCAAATGAACCATTTCTTGAATGTCTTCCAGCCCTACCTGCTATTTGAGCAATTTCTGGGGGATTAAGGTATCGTGGTATTTTCCCATCGAATTTTGTATCAGATGCAAAAGCAACATGGTCAATATCCATATTTAAACCCATACCAATGGCATCTGTCGCAATTAAATAGTCAACTTGACCATTTTGATAAAGATTAACCTGAGCATTTCTTGTTCTAGGTGACAAGGCTCCCATCACAATTGCAGCACCACCTTTTTTTGTTCTAATTAATTCAGCAATTTTGTAGACTTCTGGTATGGAAAACGCAACGATGGCGGATCGAGGTTTCAACCTAGTGAGCTTTTTTACACCTATGTAGCTTAAAATAGAAAGCCTTGGTCTTATTTCTATTGAACAATTTGGTAAAATTTTTTGAAGTATTGGCTTTATAGTTTCAGCCCCAAGAAGAACTGTTTCTTCAGTTCCCCTTGTATTAAGAATTCTATCTGTAAATATATGTCCTCTATCAGGATCAGCTGCTAATTGTATTTCATCTATTGCGACAAAAGCAAATGATCTTTCTAATGGCATAGACTCAACAGTACAACAAAAATATTTTGCGTTTGAAGGGATAATTTTTTCTTCACCAGTTACAAGAGCAACTTTAGATTTTCCAACCTCTGAGACTGCTTTATCATAATTTTCTCGAGCTAATAATCTAAGTGGAAATCCGATAATCCCAGAACTATGAGAGAGCATTCTCTCCATTGCATAATAGGTTTTGCCTGTATTTGTGGGACCTAAAAGAGCCTTGACTTTAATATTTTCATTTAATGAACTATGCCGCAAATTTGATTGTTTTTTTGAGCTTAAACTCATAATTGAGACTCTTTTTTTCTAAATATTTTAATGATTAGCTAATATTGAGATTTTATACAAAATCTAAGTGTCTTAATCAAAAAATTAATATACACTTTTTAAATAATTAATAAGTTAATAATTGTTTTATAGGGAAATAAAAAAAATATGAAACATAGAGTAATTATTACTGGAGGTAGTAAAGGGATTGGTAAAGCAATAGCTGAACGCTTTGCAAAAGAGGAATGTGATATTTATCTGCTCTCCTCTAATAAAGAAAATTTAGAAAAAACCAAATCTGAGTTACAAAATAAATATTATATTAATATAGATTATTATGCAGCTGATTTGAAAACAAAAACAGGATGTGAAAATGCTATTAAAGCTGTTCAAAAAGAGTTTGAAAATTTTGATACGTTAATTTTCTCAGCTGGAGCAACAAAAAGTGGAGATTTCCTTAAGCAACCTATAGAAGATTTTGAAGATGGGTTTGCTTTGAAATTTTATAGTGCCATTAGATTATCAAAAGCGTTTTGGCCAACGTTATCTAAAAACAAGGGATGGATTGTTTCGATTAATGGAGCTATGAGTCATTCTCCTGATCCATTTTTTATGGTTGGTGGTGCTGTCAATGCAGCTTTTCTAAACTTTACAAAAGCTCTATCTAAAAGAGGATTAGTTGATGGTGTTAACGTTAACTCTATCAATCCTGGCATGACATCAACTGATCGTTTGATAACTATTATACAAAATAACGCGGATAGAGAAGGTATAAGTTTTGTTGATGCAGAAAAAAATGCCTTAAAAAATATAGGATTGGATAGATTTTCAACTCCAGAAGAAGTCGCTGAATTGGTCTATTTCCTTTGTGATCCTAAAGTTAGGCACCTTACGGGAACAGAAATTAATTTAGATGGTGGAAAAAAACCAACAATATAAATAAGGGAAGTATAATGTTAAAAAAAGCTGCTTCAGTTTTTGTACAAACTTTAAAAAATCATGGTGTTGATCGTTTCTTTTGTGTTCCTGGCGAGTCATATCTATCAGTTATGGATGAATTATTATATTCACCTGGAATTGAAGTTGTTACTTGCAGGCATGAAGGAGGTGCTGGCTTTATGGCTGTCGCAGATGCAAAGTGTACGGGTAAAGCTGGTGTGGCTTTTGTAAGCAGAGGTCCAGGAGCAACAAACGCTTCAATTTCAGTTCACTCTGCGCATCAAGGCGGGGTGCCTATGGTTTTGTTTATTGGTCAAGTCAATCGTATTAGTACTGGCAAAATGCATTTACAAGAAATGGATTTCATCAAAACATTTTCTGATATGGCAAAACACGTAGAACAAATCAACACACCAAGTGAGATAGCCAACGTTACTGCAAGAGCATTTCATATTGCTGAAAGTGGTATACCAGGCCCTGTAGTTATAGCCATACCAACAGATGTTTTAGAATCTAAAATTGAATCTGAAGATGTAAAGCGTATTAAAATAAACCCACCTTTAGCTTTTCCTGAAAAGGTAAAAGAAGTATCTAACTTATTATCAAATGCAAAAAAGCCAGTTCTTGTTGTTGGTGGACAAGTACATATATCAACTAAGTCAAGAAAACTTGTAGAAAAAATTGCAAAAGCACATAATTTACCAGTTTTATGTACTTATGAGCATCAAGATATTATTTCCAACGATAACTTACACTATGCAGGAGAATTAGGTTTAAGACCCCCAGAACCTATAAGAAAAAATGCATTAGAAGCAGACTTAGTTTTGGTTGTTGGACACAGGTTTAATGGGGTACCAAATATGGCCTATAAATTTCCATCATCAAAACAAATGTTTGTTCATGTAATACCTGATCCAAATACAATAGGTAAAATTTTTCGAACTGATATGGGTATAGTTGCTGATAGTGAAAATTTTTTAGAACAACTATCAAATTTTGTAACCAATTGTAGAAATAGTGAAAGGGATGAATGGGTCAAACTTTGTCATTATCGTTATTTAAATAATGATTCAACTGTAACTCCAAGAAATGCAAATGACGGACTGGATTTTGCTCATTTCATTGATGGGTTAGGTAAAGTAGCTCCAGAAAACTCAATAATTACAAATGATGCTGGAAATTTTACAAGTTGGATGCATCACAGATTTCCATTTAAATCTACTATGAAATTAATTGGCTCAGAAATTGGTGCTATGGGTATGGGAATTCCTGCGGGTATTGCAGCTGCACTTAGGTTTCCAGATAAACAAGTTTTTTCAATTGTTGGAGATGGTGGGGCTTTAATGACTGGTTCTGAGCTTGCTACAGCAGTTGCTCATAAGGCAAAAATTAGAGTAATAGTAGCTAATAATAATCATTATGGTACAATAAGATATCATCAAGAAGTTCACTTCCCGACCAGAGATCATTATGCAACAAAACTAGTTAATCCAGACTTTGCTAAGTATGGTGAAAGCTTTGGTTTAAAATGCTTCACAATACATAATACTGAAGAAATACTACCAACAATAAAAAGTGCAATGAAAGTAGATGGACCATCATTAATTGAATTTAAAATGAGCCTTGAATTGAACACTAGCACAACAACCATCTCACAACTTCAAACGAATTAATATAAATTCTTATTGTTGGGGGGCATTAGTTATTGTAAAAAAACCTGAAAAAGGACCGGAACCACCACCATCATCTGGATTATTAGTAGAGGACGGGCAGTACTTGTAAATAATTGAGCACCGTATCCAGTCACATTAAAAGTGAATTTAAAATATAATTAGATGTGATTTTATAATATTAAGCAAACAGAAATTTTAAAGTTAATATTTTTTACTTCTTTATCACTTTATAGACTTCTGTGTGATCGGGGTTACCTTCTAAAGTTCTTAATGCCTCAGAAAGATGAGATAAAACATCATTTGAAAGTGGTTTGTTAGAAGATATGTCTTTAATTAAACTATTCGCAATTGTGACATCTTTAACCATTAAATCTAGTGCAAATCCTGAGTTAAATTTTTCAGAAATTACAAATTTATCCAGTTTGACTTCAGTAGTATTATTCTTACCTGTAGCTCCATTTATGATTTTCAAAAAATTTTCTGGTTCAATTCCAAAAGAACGTGCTGTAGCTAAGGCTTCAAAACTTGATATTAATCCAGCTGCAGATACATAATTATTTAAAGCCTTTATGGCATGACCAGAACCTAATGGACCGGCAAATTGAACTTTTCCCATTACAGATAACAGATCACTTACTTCTTCTAAAAGCTTATCGTCACCCCCTGCCATAATCATTAAATCACCAGTTATTGCTCTAGCAACACCTCCGGAAACAGGTGCGTCTAAAAATTTTACACCTTTATTTTTTAATTTCTTACCTAATTCTTGAGTTTCTCTAGGATCACTTGAAGACATGTCTATAAACACTGATTTTAAATTCATTTCTAATAATTTAATGGCCATTTCGGAAACAATTCTTCCATTGGGTAACATGAAAATTATTACATCAAGACCATTAAAATCATTTATATCTTCAACTTGCTTCACACCAGATGATTTATCTATTTTAGCTTTTATGTCATATCCAATAACATTACATCCTGATTTTACAATAAGTGGCGCCATTACAGAACCCATAGCACCTAAGCCAATAAATCCAATATTTTTAATTGTCATAAGTTCACCCATTTTTGAATTATATCTTTATAGTACCTTTAGAAACAAAGCTTTCAATCTCAAATTCTGAATAACCCAAATCAGTTAAAATTTCTTTAGTGTTTTCTCCAAGAGATGGAGCATGCAAGCTCTTAGAAGTTTCATCTTCATTAAATTCTACTGGAAAGCTTGGATACAATAATTTTCCCTCTGTTGGATGATCTTGAACTTTAAAAAAATTCGTTCTCTCAAGATGTTCATCTTCAAAAAGGTCCTTTGGAAAATTTACTTTAGTTGCTGGGATATCTTGTTCTCTTAGATTTTTGATCCAAAAACTAGTATTTCTTTTTTTTAATTCTTCAGATAAAATCTTGTATAATTCATCAATATTTTGGTTTCTTGCTTCTAACGAACAGAATTTAGGATCTTTCAAAATGTTTTCTTTTTTTATAATACTAAAAAACCTTAACCACTGATCATCACTATATGGGAGTACAGCTATATATCCATCTAATGTCTTGTAAGGTTTTCTATTCGGAGAAGATTGTCTAGGATAAACAGGTGGAGCTTTTGGTGGTAAAAAATTATAACCATATAAATGCTCGACTAAAGTAAAATCTACCATAGTCTCCATCATTGGAACTTCTAATTCTGTACCCTCCCCATTTTTTTCTCGATTAAATAATGCTCCTAAAATTGACATTCCAAGCATTAAACCAGTAACTTTATCAGCCGTTGCTCCAGATGTGTAGCTTGGTTGATCTGAGTAAGTTTCTTGATAAGCTGCCATTCCACTTATTGCTTGAATAGTATCATCAAATGCTGGAAGCCCTGCATAAGGCCCTCTGGAAGAAAAACCAACTGCGTTGGCTGTAATAATCTTAGAGTTAATCTTAATAAAATCAGAATGTGTTAATTTTAATTTCTCTAAAGACGCCTTTCTAATATTTGATACAAAGACATCGGATTTTTTGATTAATTTATATATTATCAATCGGCCATCTGCAGATTTAAGATCAACGCTAATACTTTTTTTATTCCTGTTAATATTTAAGAAAACTGCTGCCATTCCTTTATTGACACTAGGCCCGATATATCTAGTATTATCTCCAGAAAGTGTTTCAACTTTTATAATTTCAGCTCCCATATCTGCTAACAACCTTGTACAATAAGGAACCATCAATATCGAAGACGCATCAATTATCTTAATACCCTTTAAAGGTGCTTCTTTCATGCTTTACTCATCCATTTGATTAAGTTTAAGAATTTATAGAAAAATAATGAAGTAATATTATTTATATAAATAGTTTAAAAAAACTCATTTATGTTACAAGACTTTTTATGAATATTGTATAAAAATAACTTATAATCAATTTTAAAGGTACTTGATGCTTTATCTACAAGATGTGACAATAAATAGAGGTTCTAAAATTGTTTTTTATAATTGGAACGCTAAAATTGAGAACTCTAAAGTCACAATCATAAGTGGTAAAAATGGTGTTGGAAAATCAACCTTATTAAGAGCCATAGCTGGCATAATACCTTTAGAAAAAGGTATTGTGAAAAATTATAATAATGAAATTTTTAAAGATAAAATTAAATGGGGACAAAATTTAATCTACATTGATACTAAAAATGGATTATCCAAAGATTTAACAGTTTATGAAA
>CACIRZ010000043.1 GCA_902589185.1 uncultured SAR116 cluster alpha proteobacterium | reverse complement strand
AATAAATTTTAAACGAAATTAAAAAGTTATTTTTTTATTTAAAATTAACCACTATATGTTTGTAGACTAAATTGTAGACTGCAAAACTATTAGTCTATAAAATGTAAGTAAATCAAATGATTAAGATGGAATAACGAGGAGGTTCCCTCCGCCAAATTAAAAATATTTATTTTGCACTAATGATAACTTAGGGTACTAGCAATGAAAGACCAAAGATTTAAGCCTGCTCTTATTATAAAAACAATAGAAAAAATTTTACTAGGAATTATAGCTGTTTTAACTGTAATTGCAGTCTTGCAGGAAGTTTATTCTATATATACTAGTGGTAAAGTACAATTAGCGGACTTATTATTATTATTTATATATACCGAAGTTCTAGGAATGATTGGTATATTTTATGTAAGTAACAAAATACCTATTACACTGCCTTTGTTTATTGCAATGACTGCAATAGCTAGATTAATAATCCTCCAAGGAAAAGGCATGGACCCAATCATACTTCTTTATGAAGCAGGAGCAATACTTGTAATTGCACTGGCTTGTTTAGCCATAAGATTTAAACCATTAAATACTTATATCTATCAATCTGAAGATGAAGATTTATCAAATAAGTTAGAAAAAAAATAATTAATTAGCTTTATTATGTTATCCTAGAATTTGAAATGCGAGAAGATTTTAGAAAATGAATGAAGATTACAAAGTTGACCCAAGAAATATTCACGTTGATCAACGTAAAAAAGATACACGACGTGAGGCATGGGATAGAGATGTTATGCCAGCAGACTGGAAAAAGTCAGAGCCAAAAAGTAGTAAACAAATATCAAATGCAGCACCAGTATTTGTGTTTGCCTTTTTCTATATTTGCATATTGGTAATGATTGATTCGATAAAGTAAAATTTGTCCTATAATATAAATTATTAAAAAACAACCTGCAAAGCAAAATTTTAAGGCAAAATATTAAGTGAGCTTTTTAGACATATCCTTATTTTTATCTGTGTTATTTTGTACTTTAGCTACTGGATTTATTCTAACTTATGCAATTGTTGTAATGCCAGGTTTGTCAAAGCTTGATGACAAGGCGTTTATAAAAGCATTTCAGGTTACCGATAGGATTATTCAAAACAACCAACCAATTTTCATTTTAATTTGGTTAGGTTCGATTATATCTGTTTTTTGTACAATTATAGTCTCTATAATTAGTTTAGGAATATTAAAGGCTTGGTTAATAATTTTTACAAGCGTTGTTTATTTGTTAGGTGTACAGTTTATTACAATAACAATACATTTATCACTTAATAAACGTATCCAAAAAATTGATATTAATTCAACTAATTTTCAAACATTAAGTGATGAGCGTAAAAATTTTGAAACAAAATGGAATTATTTTAATAATATTCGAACGGGTATTTCTCTTTTTGTTGTTTTGATTTTTCTTTTAATATTAACCATGCGTTGAAAAATGATAAAGTGATTATCGGCATTGAAATGTAACTTGTATTTTAAATGATTTTGAGTTGGAGATAGTTTTTTGTTTAACTTATGTATTTTACAGGCTGGACCAATAAACAGATACCTTGTTCAAGATTATCCATCATACGATAAAATGTTTTCATCACTTTTAGATGAAAAAATACAATTTTGGAATGCAGATGTTTACAATATTTACGATAATATTTTTCCTGAAAAGTTAGATAATTACAATGCGTTTATTATAACTGGAAGCGCCTATGGTGTTTACGAAAATCATTTATGGATTCAAGAACTTTTTGAAATTATAAAAAAAATTGCTCATCTTAAAATACCTTTGCTTGGAATTTGCTTTGGACATCAAGCTATCGCTCAAGCTTTAGGTGGACATGTGATAAAATCATCAAAAGGTTGGGGAGTTGGTATAAAAGAAATAACAACAAAAAAATATAATAGTTTATTAGGTGATTTTAATAAATTAAACCTTATCTTTTTCCATCAAGACCAGGTTGTAAAATTACCTCAGAATGCTGAATTAATAGCTGGCAATTCATTTTGCAATATATCATCTTTTTCAATTGGTGATTCAGTTTTGGCTCTTCAAGCTCATCCTGAGTTTAATATAGATTTTAGCTTAAAATTATTACATGCAAGAAAGTCTAGTATTGAGCCTGCAACATATTTAGAAGCTATTAATGAACTTGAAACATTAGAGCATGATAGTGAATTAATCACGCCAAATATAATCAATTTTCTGAGACAAAAATGTTAAAATGTAAATTTAATTTAAATAATTTTTTATAAAAGTAATCAAGGGACTAATTTTGAGTAATTGTGTTTTTTGTAATATATCTGAAGAGAGCATTATAAATGAGTACAAGCATTTCTTTATTATTAGAGACTCATCCCCAGTTACAAGTCTTCATTCATTAGTTATACCAAAAAGACACATCGTGAGTTATTTTGAGTGTAATAAAAACGAATATGAAGAAATACCATTAGTTTTGCATACTCAAAAAACTGAATTAAAGTTAACAGATAATTCCATTACTGGGTTTAATATTGGAATGAACATAGGTGAGGATGCCGGACAAACAATTTTCCATTTTCATATTCATATTATTCCAAGAAGAAAAGATGATATTGACAATCCTAGCGGAGGGATAAGAGGTGTTATTCCAGATAAACAAAAATATTAATTATGAATATTGCAGAACAAAATTTAAAAGCAGATGATATTTTAAAGCAAATATTTGGTTATTCATCTTATAGAAATGGACAAGAAGAAATTGTCAAAAATATACTTGATGGCAAACAAACACTTGCAATTATGCCTACAGGAGCTGGTAAATCTCTATGTTATCAAATACCAGCAATTGCATCAGAACTAAAAACAGTAGTAATTTCACCTCTCATCTCTCTAATTGAAAATCAAGTTGCTGATTTAAGAGAAAACGGTGTTAAAGTTGAAAAACTTCACTCTAATCAATCAAGTCAAAACCGCGAAAGTGCATGGAATAATTTTGCAAATGGAGAGTGTAAAATATTATATATTTCTCCAGAAAGACTGATGACGGAGACAATGATAAATAGCTTAAAACAGTTGGAAATAGGTTTGTTTGTTGTTGATGAAATTCATTGTGTATCAAAATGGGGACAAAGTTTTAGGCCGGATTATGAAGCATTATCAAAACTCAAGACAATTTTTAAAAATAGTAACATTGCTGGTTTTACTGCCACTGCTGATAAAACAACAAGATTAGATATTTTAGATAAAATTTTTAATCTAGAGGCCAAAACATTTATTAAAGGTTTTGATAGGCCAAACCTGAGCCTTTCTATTGTTCAAAAGACCAATTGGAAATCTCAAATTATTGAATTCATAGCTAATAGAAAATTTCAATCTGGAATTATATATTGCATCTCAAGAAATAAAACAGAAGAAGTAGCAACATATCTAAATCAAAACGGATATAAAGCATCTGCTTATCATGCAGGATTAGATGGTACAACAAGAGATAAAATTCAAAATTTATTTATGACAGAACCTTACCATATCATAGTGGCAACAATTGCGTTTGGAATGGGTATAGACAAGCCCGATATAAGATTTGTAATTAACTTAGGAATTCCTGACAGTATAGAGTCCTATTATCAACAAATTGGTAGAGCAGGAAGAGATAACAAACCATCAGACACACTTGTTATATATGGTTTAGACGACCTAGTAACTAGACGAAGGATGATAGAACAAAATGACAATAATAATGAATATAAATTACTTGAAAATAAAAGATTAGATTATCTTCTTTCCTTATGTGAAACGCCTAAATGTAGAAGAAAAGTTTTATTGGCTTATTTTGATGAGACTTTAGAAAAATGTGATAATTGCGATAATTGTCATAACCCACCTTTATTAATTGATGGAACTATTCTAGCACAGAAACTAATGTCTACAATTTACAGAACAGGACAGTATTTTGGGCAAGCACATATCATAAATGTTATAAGAGGCTCTGAAGACAAAAAAATTATTGAAAGAAGACATAATAGTTTATCGGTTTATGGAATTGGCAAAGACCAGTCTAAACAATTTTGGCAATCATTTTTACGACAATTACTCGCATCAGGTCACCTTAGAATAAACTTTCAAAAATTTAGTGCAATAGAACTCACAAGTTCAGGTGTAGAAGTATTAAAAAATAAACAAAAGTTTATGTTTAAAGAGATTATATTAAAAGGTGAAAAGAAATTAATAAGACAAGAAAACAAACAATTTGACAAATTAACTGAAAATGAGACATCTTTATTAAACGAATTAAAATCTCTAAGACTTAAGATTGCTAAAACTCAAAATCTACCAGCCTTCACTGTTTTTCATGATAGTACATTAAAACAGATGTCACATTTAAAACCAAAAAATGAAATTGAAATGTTGAAAGTTGATGGAGTAGGTGAAACAAAATTAAGAAAATATGGTAAAGTCTTTTTAGAGGCAATAAATATACATACTCATTGAGTGTAATTTAGCACATAGAAATTACAAATCAATAAAACAACTTATTAAAAAATCATAAATTAAATTGTTGATTATAGTGAGATAATCATAAGGTTATCTTATTAATGTTGAGATAGTTTTATGAAATTATTTCATCAGTATTATTGTCAACTATTACAGGATTATCATAAAATTTGATATCTGGTGCTGAGTATCTTTCCGTTATCCATTTAACTCTATCCTCATCGAACCAACTTTTTGCATTTTCTATGTTATCAAAACAATAAACTCCACCTGCCAAATTCTTTGAAGTATCACAGATATAGTTTTTTCTAATTAAACCTGGGGTATCTTTATATATAGGAGATGTTTCTAAAAATTTTTCTTTCAAAACGGTATCGTTTAATTCTTTATCTATTTCAAAGGTAACAATTGCTATTATCATTATTAATATCCCTAACTATAAATTTATTATTTAAATTCTTCAGAACTAAATTCGTGTACCACAATACCACGACTGCCTACTACTTTAGTTATAAATGTTTTAACCATTGGAATATAATGCTTTTCTAATAAACTTTGACATGCAGCAAATGCTTTTTCATCTCTATACTCAAATAAAATTCCTACTCTGTGAACACCTTCTTTGTTCCACAGTTTTGTTAAAACTCTTCTTAACATTCCTGCCTTAGTAAATTCTTCTACAACTTTAGTTGTAAAAATTTCATTTTGCTTAGCAATATATTGTTCAAGTTCATGGTCTGACATAAACTCTCTTGTAGTATAATTAATTAATTTTGAAGACGTCATAAAATTTCCTGTTTAAAAATTTAGAGTAATTAACTTTAAAGTATTTTAACGTCTAATAATTGTAAATACCCCATGTAAATAAATGGTTAAGTTGTGCAGTTGAAGTGGTATTATAAATTAGTCTATAATAACATCTGAAATAGCATACATTTTCCATCCATCATCTGTTTTAGTAAATGCGTAAAATACAGTATATTTTTCTATTATACTTTTATCTTTTCTTATTCTTGTACCGCTGCTAATAACATGCCCTTTCTAAGAATTTGTACCATGTACATATGTTTCAGTATCAACTGTAGTATCCCACTGTTTATTTTCCATCATTTCTTTTGGCGTAACTGGAAAAGCATCTAATAATTTGCATTCTCCATCTGCTATGTATGTAATTGGAAATTTTACTAATGAATTAATACCATTCATATCACTATCTAAAAAATATGCTAAATATTGTTCATATGTTTTAAGTAATTCTTTTTCATTTTTCTTACTCATCAGATGGCACCCATTCTGGCAAGGGTTTTCCCCCAGTATAATGATTATGTGCTGGTGTCTCTCTAAACAAACAATACACATCTTCCTTGGATACATTTAGCGTTTCTTTAAGAACTTCAGATATACCATCAACAAGTGCTTTTTTCCTTCTTGCATCTCTACCCGGTCTTAAATCAACATCTATGACTGGAAGACCATTACCTATAAAACCAAATGCTTCTCTAATTGAAACATAGTCATACTTTACTTCTTTAGGTGCTAATGTTTTTAGAACTACTTCTCTTACTCTAGTATGTATTTCTTTTTTTATATTTGAGGAAATCCCCTCTGGAACGTCTATTCTTATTAACGGCATAATAAACTCCTTAAATATGTTCGTTTGACTATCTTACCAACACAATTGAGCCTAAGAAACTTAAATTCTCTTATAAATAATTATTTTTATTAAATATGATCAAATTAGAGACTTATTTAAAGCCTCTAACGTGTGTAAAATATATTTAAAGGATTTTGATAATGTTCCTCATATTAACTTTTGCAAAAGTCATTAGTTCTTTGTATGAACTATGAGCTAATAACTCATCATATGTTTTTTCTATAGCCTCCATAGATGTATAGCCTACACCAAGTAAGTAATTGCCGACATTAGAGCCAGTAAGTAGATTACCAAATCTTAATGTTAATGCCCCGTTATCTTTAAAACAAGATGAAGTATCATTAATGCAATTTAGAAATTTATCTTTATCTGACATTGCGGCTTCTGCTCTTGTTAGAACAATTTATTTTGGATGTTTAGAGCTTTGTTCAAATTTTGTTGGTAAAGAGGTTGCCATATTTCTCAAATAGATATTTGCCTTTCCGCTATCCATAATCTCATTAAATACAGAAGACTTTGATTGAATTTCCAGTGCTTTTTGATAGCCAGTCAAGTCGTCATAGAATTGAATAAAAATCAGACTTCCTGCATGGTTTCCTGTACCGATTGAACCAAAACGTGTTCCTTTTGCACCTGCGTTGTCTATCAAATCTTTTGCATAAAAAGACATTAATTTAGCCATAGTTTCTCTGTAACTAAAATCTACTGAAGCTACTGTTAATATAACATAATTAATTTTACTCATTTAATCCCCTTTTTTAGTTAACTTACGCAAATAATATACTTTTATTATTTCGTTTTTCTTACATATTAATTTTACAATCAAAGTATCTTTTGAATAAATATTAGACATTTAAATATCCTTCTGTGCCTAGATATAGTTAATTAGTGGGTGTAGTAAAGGATAGTATTTGTATAAAAATAAATTTCTGTATTATTAATATACTTGTTATATCTAATATAGAATAAAGTGATTTTTAAGTTGTGGACTAAATTGTAGACTGGATAAACATTATATCATAAAATTTTAGTAAATCAGATGGTTAAAATGAAATAAAGAGGAGGTTCCCTCCGTCATAAATCACCTTATTTTGAATTTCTTTTTTTCCTTAGATTTAGAAAACGAGCTTGACACAACATTAACGGAATCTTTAAGAGCTTTAATTATCTTCTCAACGTCTTTAGTATTATAGTCATAATTTCTTGGATTTGATAATCCAATCAAGTTTTCAATTGCCATAACTGCTTTTTCAGTTCTTAGCTCGGCTAACCTAATAAATTTTTGACGTTTATTTTCAAT
>CACIRZ010000042.1 GCA_902589185.1 uncultured SAR116 cluster alpha proteobacterium | reverse complement strand
TATCTACTAGTATAAGAAATATTAAAGCGGAGAAAATAGATTCAAATAATGATAAAAAAATAAATTCTGATGGTGATATTCAAAAGCCATTAGATATAATTTCAGACGAAATTCTAATAAGTTTTCTAAAAAAATCACCTGCTGCAGGATATGCCTCCGAAGAGCAAGAAGGACATATTGATTTTAAAAACAATAATAATTTTATTGTTTTAGCTGATCCCCTTGATGGCTCAAGTAACATAGACGTAAATGTTTCAATAGGAACTATTTTTTCGATAATGTCTAAAAATAATTTACCTTTAGAAAAAGCATTTATTCAAAATGGAAGTCATCAAAAATCATCAGGTTTTTTTGTTTATGGACCGCAAACAACGTTATTTATGACAGTTGGTGTTGGAACAAGTTTATTTGCATTAGATGAGGTGCTTGGTAAATTTATTTTAATTAAGGATAATATCAACATACCTGAAACAACTACTGAATTTGCAATAAACGCAGCATACAAAAGATTTTGGGATAGTGCCACATTACAATACATAAATGATTGTCAGAATGGAGAAAGTGGGCCAAGAAAGAAAAATTTTGGAATGAGGTGGGTCGGTTCATTAGTAGCAGATGCTAGTAGAATTTTTAATCGTGGAGGTATTTTTTTATATCCTTCTGATATGAGAGAAAAATATAAGAATGGACGGTTACGTTTGACTTATGAAGCAAATCCAATTGCTTTTTTGGTAGAACAAGCTAATGGAGAAGCTACTGATGGACACAATAATATTTTAAATCTAGAAGTTAAAGAATTGCACCAAAGATCACCATTAATTTTTGGTTCTAAGGAGGAAGTTTTAGAATATAAAAAAACATACTCGATTTTGTAATTTTTTTGAAAACTCCTATGTAATTTTTTTTACATAAATGTTATTGATAGATAAAATTTCTTTATATTAATTTTCAGGAGCGTTTTAATGCAAGGACACATAAGATCAAATGATAATATGTCCTCTAAAATGGCTGATGCAATAAGATTTTTATCTATGGATGCAGTACAGGCCGCCAATTCTGGTCATCCAGGTATGCCAATGGGTATGGCAGATGTTGCTACTGTTCTTTTCAAAGATTTTATTAATATTTGCCCAGATAAACCAGATTGGCCAGATAGAGATAGATTTGTTTTATCCGCTGGTCATGGATCAATGTTATTATATTCACTTCATTATCTTTTAGGCTATAAAGATATGCCAATTGAAAATATAAAAAATTTCAGGCAGTTAAATTATAATACTGCTGGGCACCCAGAATTTGGTCATGCAGATGGTATAGAGACTACAACTGGTCCATTAGGACAGGGCCTTGCAACCGCAGTTGGAATGGCTTTAAGTGAAAAGTTAATGGCATCCAGATTTGGTAATAATTTGGTTGATCATTTCACTTATGTTATTGCTGGTGATGGTTGTTTACAAGAAGGTATTAGTCATGAAGCAATTGAGTTTTCTGGACATCTTAAGTTATCAAAGCTAATTGTTTTTTGGGACGATAATAAAATTTCAATTGATGGATCAACTTACTTATCTAATTCGTCAAATCAAATCAATAGATTTAAAGCGGCAGGTTGGCATACCCAAATTATAGACGGTCATAATCATGATGATATTCAAAAAGCTATCATGAATGCTAAAAAATCAAGAAAACCATCTCTGATTGCATGTAAAACTAAGATTGGATATGGCGCACCTAATTTAGCTGGAACAGCTAAAACTCATGGTGCTCCTCTTGGTGCTAACGAGATAGCTGCAACAAGAAAGGCATTAGGATGGTCAAATAATCCATTTGAGATACCAACTGAGATATTAACAGAGTGGAAAAAAACTTCACAAAGATCAAAAGAACTGTTTAAGGTGTGGGAAAAAAAATTAGAAAAAAGCCCTAGGCGTAAAAGATTCCAGATGTTTATTGAAGGAAACATTCCAGATTCTTATCAAAGAAAAATGAATTCATTTATTAAACAAATGAAAAAAGAACTACCAAAACTTGCTACAAGGCAAGCAAGTCAAAAAGCTTTAGAAGTAATAAACAAAACTATTGTAAATACATTAGGTGGATCTGCAGATTTGACTGGATCAAATTTAACTAAGACTAGTGAGATGAAAACTGTTACCTCAAGTAAATTTTCAGGAAATTACATACATTATGGAATAAGAGAGCATGCTATGGGCTCAATTATGAATGGTGTTGCGCTTCATAAAGGCTTTATACCTTATGGAGGAACATTTTTAGTTTTTAGTGATTACATGAGAGCATCTATAAGACTATCTGCATTAATGTCTTTAAGAGTGATTTATGTATTAACTCATGATTCGATTGGTCTTGGTGAAGATGGACCGACTCATCAACCAATTGAACATTTAGCAATTTTAAGAGCAACTCCTAATTTAAATTTGGTAAGGCCAGCAGATATAGTTGAAACTGCTGAGGCTTGGGATGTTGCACTTAAAACTAATGGACCAACTGTTTTGGCTTTGTCAAGACAAGGTTTGAAAGCTTATAGATCTGAAAAAACTAATAAAAACTTAGTTTCATATGGTGGATATATTCTAAATAATATATCAAAAGATAGAGATATTACTCTGATAGCTACAGGATCTGAAATAGAAATAGCTATGGAAGCTTCTGAAATAATGTATAAAGAAGGCGTTAAAGCTACTGTTGTCTCGCTTCCTTGCTGGGAATTATTTGATAAACAAAGTGAAGAATATAAAAATCAAGTTTTAGGAAATTGTCCACGTATAGCTATTGAGGCTGCTTCTGAAATGGGGTGGAGCAAGTATATAGGTGAAAATGGAATTTTCATTGGTATGAAAAGTTTTGGAGCGTCTGGACCGGCTTCGGACTTATACAATCATTTTAATATTACTAGTAAATCTATAATTGATTCTGCAAAATTATTATTAAAATAAGTATAATTACAATGAGTGAATTTTTTTAAATGTCTAGTAACATTAAAAGCATAGTTAATGTAGATGTAAATAATAAGGTTGTTATCTTAAGAGCTGACTTAAATATTCCTATTGTAAATGGCTTTATCCAAGATCATACCAGACTTAATAGGTTAATACCTACAATCAATTATTTGTTAGAAAATCAATCGAAACTAGTTATTTGTAGTCATTTAGGTAGACCAGTAGGAAAATTTGATGAAAAATTTTCTCTTAAACCTCTAGTAAATCCTTTGTCTGAAATTACAAAAACAAAAGTTCAATTTAATTCATCTTGTATTGGTGACGAAGCTTTGATGAAAAAGAAGTCACTAGAACAAGGAGAAATTTTATTATTAGAAAATTTAAGATTTCATGAAAGTGAAATTAAAAACGACAATGACTTCGCAAATGAATTATCTAAGGGGTGTGACATATTTGTGAACGACGCCTTTTCTTGTTCACATAGAGCTCATGCAAGTTTACACGCAATAACAAAATTTCTTCCATCTTTTTCTGGTTTATTACTTGATGAGGAAGTTAAAGCACTTACTTCTGTTTTGAACTCTCCAGTCAAACCAGTTGCAGCACTAGTCGGTGGTGCTAAAATATCATCAAAAATTAATATAATAGAATATTTACTAACTAAAATGGATTATTTGGTTATTGGCGGAGCAATGGCAAATACTTTTCTTGTTGCTCAGGGTTTTAATTTGGGAAAAAGCCTTTACGAAAAAGATTGTATTGATATTGCAAAATCAATATTAAGAATAAGTAATACAAATAACTGTAAAATAATTTTACCTTTAGACCTTGTTGTTTCTGAAAAATTTGAAACGAATGCAAAATTTGAAATAGTGTCTTCAGATTCTGTCCCATCAGAAATGATGGCTTTAGATATTGGTCCTAAAACGATAAACAAAATAAGTTCTGTGTTTCAAAAAGTTAATACTTTACTCTGGAATGGTCCAGTCGGTGCCTTTGAAACACCACCATTTGGAGAGGGAACTTTCAAGCTTGCTAGGGAGGCTGCTAAATTAACGGTAAATAAAAATTTAATTACTGTTGCTGGTGGAGGTGACACGACTTCTGCTTTAAACAATGCTAATGCTGTTAATGATTTTTCATATGTATCCTCAGCAGGTGGAGCTTTTCTAGAATGGCTAGAGGGTATAGAATTACCAGGAATATCAGTATTAAGTAAATAATTAAGTAATGTATAAATTTAGAAAGGAAAAATTAATGTCAGTAAGGGTCGCTATTAATGGATTTGGAAGAATAGGAAGAAATATTTTAAGAGCAATTGTTGAATCAGCTCGAGATGACATAATTGTTGTTGGTATAAATGATTTAGGGCCAGTAGAAACTAATGCTCATTTATTAAAATATGATAGCGTTCACGGAAAGTTTCCAGCAGATGTTAAAGTTAGTGGCAATGATTTGGATGTTGGACAAGGCTCTATCAAAGTAACTTCTATTCGAGATCCAAAAGATTTGCCTTGGAAAGAGCTTGATGTAGATATAGCTATGGAGTGTACTGGAATATTTGCTAGCCGAGAAAAAGCTTCAATGCATTTAGACGCAGGTGCGAAGAGGGTGCTTGTTTCTGCTCCTGCTAGTGGTGTGGATCTTACTGTTGTTTATGGAGTAAATCATAAAAAAATATCTAAAGATCACCTTGTTATCTCAAACGCCTCTTGTACTACGAACTGTCTAGCACCTGTGGCTATGGCGTTAAATAATGGGGTAGGTATAAATCAAGGTTTTATGACTACAATTCATTCTTATACAGGTGATCAACCAACATTGGATACAATGCATTCTGATCTTTATAGGTCGAGAGCTGCTGCTGGGAATATGATACCAACCTCTACTGGCGCAGCTAAGGCCGTTGGATTGGTTTTACCAGAATTAAATGGAAAATTAGATGGTGTTTCAGTAAGAGTTCCTACTCAAAATGTATCAGTTGTTGATTTTAAATTTAATGCTTCAAGATCGACTTCAGTTGAAGAAATTAATAACATTATTAAAGATTCTGCCAATGGAGAGCTAAACAATATTCTTGGCTTTACGGATGAACCTCTTGTATCAAGTGATTTTAATCATGATTCACGTTCTTCTATTTTTCACATGGATCAAACAAAAGTGATGGACAATACATTCGTTAGAGTATTAAGTTGGTATGACAATGAGTGGGGTTTTTCTAATAGAATGTCAGATACCGCAGTAGCTATCGGCAAGACAATTTAAAAAAATTTAAACTCTATGAAATAAAAAGGAATATTTACATGTCCGATGTGTTGATAGCACCATCAATATTATCATCAAATTTTTCATGTTTAGCTGATGAAATTAAAGCTATTGATAAAGCAGGTGCAGATTGGATACATTTGGATGTTATGGACGGCCACTTCGTACCAAATCTTACATTTGGGCCTCCAATTATTGAATCCATAAGAAATTATTCAAAAAAACCTTTTGATGCCCATCTAATGGTTACTAACCCAGATGATCTTTTAGAAGAATACGTGAATGCTGGAGTTGATATAATAACTGTTCATAAAGAAGTCACTCCACATTTAGATAGAACTTTGAATCGTATTCGTGAATTAGGATGTAAAGCAGGCGTTTCTATTAATCCTGCCACCTCTATTTCAGGTCTAGAGTTTTTGTTAGATAAATTAGATCTGATTCTTGTAATGACGGTTAACCCGGGATTTGGTGGTCAAGTTTTCATTGAATCGTCTTTGAATAAAATTAAATTGATCAAAGAATTAATTAATGATAAGCCTATAAAAATTCAGGTTGATGGTGGCATTAACAAGGTGGTTGCCCCAAGGGTGATTGAGGCAGGTGCAAATGTAGTTGTTGCAGGTTCAGCTGTCTTTAATGGAGATGGTGTCGAGAGTTATTCAAAAAACATAGAAGCTCTTCGTTATAAAATTTAAAAAATGAAAAAAATTAATTTTAATATCATTTTTGATTTAGATGGCACTTTAGTTCATTCAGTTCCTGATATGCATTATGCAATAAATAAAACTTTAACTAAATATAGTTTAAAAAATATATCTGAGGAAAAACTGCAGACTTTTGTTGGTGAAGGTATGTTATCTTTATCAAAAAAAGTAGTTGATTTTTGTGGTGGAGATAAAGGTTTATATGAAGTGATTTTCAATAGTTATAGACAAAACTATTCAGAACAACCTTATAAATATAGTACTTTAATGCCTGGAGTAATGGAGACACTTAATTTTTTTTACGAGCGAAAAATATTAATGGGCATTTGTACTAATAAGAGACAATTTGTAACTGAAAAATTAATTCAAGAAATGAATCTAAGTAAATTTTTTACCACAATTGTTGGGGCAAGAGATAATATCCCGTTAAAACCAAAGCCAAATATGTTAATACTAACAATGGAGGGTTTTAACACAACAAACAAAATGTTTTATATGGTTGGTGATACATCAAATGATATTGACGCAGCTAAAGCAGCAAATATAAAATCAATTGCGGTTGCAGGTGGTTACACTCATAAGGATGTAAACAACCTTGGAGCAACTCATACCTTAAAAAACATGAAAGATATAATCAAACTTCTAGGCTTATCTTAAATTGGATCCCAGCTAAAAACATCTCCACTTCTTTCATTTGGTGTCATTGAATTTTTAAATGAGGGAAGTGCTCTTTCGGCAATTTTTTGTGGTGTCCACCCTGTTTCTGAATGAACGCTTTTTACAGGTCTGTTTTGATTATATATAAATAATTCATTCAATCTTGCACTGAAGATTTGTCCACTTACATTTTTAGCAGCTTCTGAAGCTAAAAAAACAGCTAAGGGGGCGTTAGTTTCAGGAGTCATTTTCTTCAATCTTTCAACTCTCTCTTTTTCAGCTTCAGTATTTGAAGGTATAGAATTGGTCATTCTACTCCAAGCAAATGGTGCAATACAATTTGATCTAATATTAAATCTGCTCATATCTAAGGAAATTGATTTTGATAGTCCAGCAATTCCTAATTTTGCAGCTGAGTAATTTGCTTGACCAAAATTTCCTATTAAACCTGATGTACTTGTCATATGTACATAGGTTCCTGAATTTTGTTCTCTAAAATATGGAGCAGCAGCCCTGCTTACGTAAAAGCTGCCATTTAAATGAACACTTATTACGTCATTCCAATCTGATGGTTCCATCTTATGGAAAATTGTATCTCTTAAAATGCCAGCGTTGTTTATAACAATATCTAATCTACCATACGTATCTAATGCTTTTTTTATTATTAGTTGTGCGCTATCCCATGAAGAAACACTATCATTACTGATTATAGCTTTCCCGCCTTTTTGAGTAATTAATCCAACAGTTTCTTGTGCTGGAGATTCTGAACCACCCTCACCAGTCAATGAAACACCTATATCGTTAACAACAATTGAAACTCCCTCTCTTGCAAGGGCAAGAGCTATTTCACGTCCGATACCGCCTCCTGCTCCAGTTACAACAGCTACTTTATCCTTTAATCCTAAATCAATGTGCATAAACAATCCCCTTATTTTAATTGTTTATTTATAGTAAGAATTTTTCAAAATCATACCACAACAATATATTTAGAAACATTAGAATAATCTTATAATTGAAAATTAATCTTTATATGATATTAGATTAATTATGTGGCCTCGTAGCTCATCTGGATAGAGCGCAAGATTCCTAATCTTGAGGCAACAGGTTCGAGTCCTGTCGAGGTCACCAACATTATGAAATAAAAACTTTATTACTAGAAATCTATGTTAATTCCATACGAAACAGAGTCTTTTTTAATTTCAAAAAAAGTAAACTGTGAGCTATTATAGATGATTTTTTCTCCAAGATTTGAGGGATTTATTTGAATTGATTGCCCATTTTCAAAGTTATAAGTTAATTTATTTTTTGACTTGAGTTTTATAGATGAATTTTGTGTTTTGAGATTGGTTTTTGGATTATTAATTGTACCATTAGAGGATTTTTTA
>CACIRZ010000041.1 GCA_902589185.1 uncultured SAR116 cluster alpha proteobacterium | reverse complement strand
TATAGACATAATGATTGACTGCACAGGTGTATACAAAAGTACTGCAAAGCTTCAAAAATATTTTGACAAAGGGGTAAAAAAGGTAATTGTTTCAGCACCAATAAATGAGGATAATATTGTAAATATTGCTTATGGAGTTAATCATAATATTTATAAATCAAAAGAACATAATATAATAACAGGGGCAAGTTGTACGACTAACTGCATAGCCCCAATTATTAAAGTTTTACATGAAAATATTGGTATAAACCACGGTTCTATAACAACTATTCATAATTTAACTAATAGCCAAACTCTAGTTGATATTCCTCATAATGACCTTAGAAGAGGCAGATCTGCAATCAATAACTTAATACCTACCACCACAGGTTCAGCTAAAGCTATTTCATTAATTTATCCAGAATTAAAAGGAAGATTAAATGGACATGCCGTCAGAGTCCCTGTTTTAAATAGTTCTTTAACTGATTGTGTTTTTGAAATGAAATCATCAACTAACAAGGATCAAATAAACAACCTACTTAAATTCGCAAGTGAAAACGAATTAAAAAATATATTGGGATACGAAGAACGTCCATTAGTCTCAACTGACTTTATAAATGACCCTAGAAGTTCAATTATTGATAGCTTATCTACAATGGTTGTAAATGATACACAGGTTAAGATCTATGCTTGGTATGATAATGAATGGGGTTATGCCAATAGATTAGTAGATATAGTAAATATGGTGGTCAAAGCTACTTAAAATAATGATCAAACTTAATAATAATGAAATTTCTTTTACTCTAATCACTCTTGCTTATTGGTTTTTTATGTTAACTGATGGTGCATTGAGGATGTTAGTTTTACTTCATTTTCATGTTCTAGGTTACTCGCCCCTTCAATTAGCATTTTTGTTTTTGTTATATGAATTTTTAGGCATGATTACCAACCTAAGTGCTGGATGGATTGCAAAAAAATTTGGCATCAATACTACATTGTTTGCTGGAATGACCCTTCAAATATTCTCTTTAATGATTTTAACTCAACTAGATCAAACATGGAGCACTACTTTATCAGTTCTTTTTGTAATGATTACACAAGGTTTGTCTGGTATTGCTAAAGATTTAACAAAGATGAGCGCTAAAAGCTCTGTCAAGCTACTCTCCCCTGATAAAAACTCAAAATTATTTAAATGGGTTTCCCTTATGACTGGATCCAAGAATGCTGTTAAAGGATTTGGCTTCCTAGCGGGAGCTCTTCTTCTCTCTTTTACAAGCTTTGAAACCTCACTTATGATAATGGCCTTAATTCTTGCTTTAATGTTCGTACTATTATTAATTAATTTAAAAACTAATATTTCTGAGGTTAATAAGAAGACAAAGTTTTCAGAAGTTTTTTCTAAAAACAAGGATATAAATTACCTTAGCTTAGGAAGAGTTTTTCTTTTTGGATCTAGAGATACATGGTTTGTTGTTGGGTTGCCTATATTTTTATACTCAGCCTTATCGGATGGTTCATTAGATGGAAATAAAAAAGCCTTTTTTATTATTGGAACATTTATGGCTGCATGGACTGTTTTTTACGGACTTGTTCAAACCATCACTCCCAAAATATTATCAAAAGATAAATCTTTCAGCAAACAAACTAAGTTCTGGGCTGGATTTCTAACAGCAATTCCTCTGCTCTTGATAAGCTTCAACTATTATTTTGAAGAATATAGTATTTACAATGTTATATTTTTACTTTTTATGTTTGGTTTTGTGTTTGCTATAAATTCATCTATTCATTCTTTTTTAATTTTAAATTACACGAATAAAAATAGAGTAACACTTGATGTTGGATTTTATTATATGTCCAATGCTTTTGGAAGATTAATTGGAACACTGTTATCTGGACTTGCCTTCCAATATGGTGGTTTCACAATGTGCCTTTTCATCACTTCAATTTTACTATTACTAAATAGATTATCTATAGAAAAACTAAATTTAAAAATCGTTGAAACTTAATTAAAACTCTCTACTTTTTCGTTTTGTTTCGATAAACTGGATTTATAAATAGCCTCTAATACAGAAATGTTTTGAAACTTTTCAACATCCGTAAATAAATATTTACTTTTGCCCTCAATGCTATCTATGAAATTGTGAATATTTGCAGATACGGTATCAGTCCATTCAAAATTTTCTTCTTTAACCGTTCCATCATTCATAACTAATTTCAAGAAAGAAGGACCTGGTGTATCTGGGTGGGAACTGTCAACTAATTCAACCCAGCCACTTTCTCCCCAAATGGTTACTCTTTGGTAGTGGGGTGTCTTTAATATTGCTGTGATTTGAGTATTAAGGCCAGAAGAGTGTTGCAAACTTGCAGTTACTACATCACCTGTTTTAAATTTGAGAGCCCTCTTTGCAGTAGAAGCAAAAACTTTGTCTACTGGACCAAATAACCAAATCATAAGATCTGTTAAATGCACACCCATTCCAGTCATTCCAGCAGCAGGTGCAAATTCTGGATCGGCTCTCCAATTATCAACTGGAAGGTTGGCTAATTTATCATGACTGAAATGCGCCTCAGCATGCATGATATTACCCAGTTTATTACAATTTATAATTTCTTTTAATTTCATCCACCCCTTTTCAAACCGTCTTTCATGACCAACGCCAAGAACTAATCCATTTTTATTACAAGCATTTATCATTTCTTTAACTTCAGATGATTTTAATGAAAGAGGCTTTTCACAAAAAACATGTATTCCCAATTTTGATGCTTTAAGTGTTTGTTCCATATGAAATGAATTAGGAGTGCACAAAACTATTGCTTCAAACGTTTTGGAACTCAAAGCATCATCCAAATCTTTATAGATCTCTAGATTATTAGCTTTTGCTAGTTTTAAAGCCTCTTGATCTGGAAAAGGATCAATCAAATTTACGATTTCAAGTTTATTGGAACGTGACAATCTTTCGATCATCACTTTCCCCCACCAACCAAGACCAGCGATTGAAATTTTAATAGCCAAATTATTACTAAATCATGGTGATGGAATTAATTGATCATTTTGCGGAACAAGCCAACCTTTTTGGACAGCTGGCCTATCTGCCATTTCTTTGTACCACCTAGTGACATTTGGAAATTCATTTAAATCTATTTCTTGCCAATCAAATCTAGCAGTCCAAGGCCAAATTGATATATCTGCAATACTATATTCTTTTCCAGATATAAATTGGTGCTGACCAAGACGTTTATCCATAACACCGTATAATCTTCTTGCCTCTTTAGAATATCTCTCTTCAGCATAAGCAGATTTTCCCTTGTTATACTTAACAAAGTGATGCACTTGACCAAACATCGGCCCTACTCCACCCATTTGCCACATTAACCATTCAATGGTTCTATAATATTCATCAGAATTAGATTTATTAATTAATTTTCTACTTTTTTCAGCTAAATACATAAGAATTGCACCTGATTCAAAAAGAGAATAGTTATTATTTTCTTTATCTACAATTGCTGGAATTCTATTATTCGGAGAAACCTCTAAAAAATGAGGCTGAAACTGTTCGTCCTTCGCTATATTTATAGGAAACACATTATAAGCCATTCCTATTTCTTCTAGCATTATAGAAACTTTTCTTCCATTTGGTGTGTGCCAAGTATACAAATCTATCATATTCTTATCCTTATCTTATAGAGTAATTACAATTCCACCCTTAGTTTTTCTACCTTCAAGCAAATTGTGTGCATCCACGATTTTTTCTAATGGTATTCTGTCATGAATAGCCACTTTTAATCTTCCATCAGCAATTCTACTATAGAGTTGATAGGAAGCATCGTTATACTCATCTCTATTTGCGATATAAGTAAATAAAGTTGGTCTAGTTGCAAATAAAGAACCTTTTGCAGACAACATAGCTAAATTAAAATCAGTAATAGGTCCTGATGCTTGCCCAAATAATGCCCATAAACCTCTTGGCTTCAGACAATCTAAAGATCCAGGAAAAACTGATTTTGCAACACTATCATAGACAACATCGCATTTTTGGTTATTTGTAATGCTCATTACTTCAGCAACAAAATCCTGACTGTTGTAGTCAATTACATGATGGTAACCAGCTTTTTTAGCTGCATCTACTTTTTCAGGACCACCTGCTGTTCCAATCATAGTGGCACCAATTTCACTACCCCATTGCCCCATTAATTGACCAACGCCACCAGCAGCTGCGTGAACAAGTGCAGTCATGCCACTTTCTAACTTAAATGTTAAGTGAAGCAAATAATGTGTAGTTAATCCTTTAAGTGTACTTGCAACTACATCATGATCGTCTACATCTACTTTAATCTCCACTGCATGAGCAGCATTAATAAGTGCGTATTCTGCATAAGCCCCAACAGGAGTAACATAAGAGACCTTATCACCTTCTTTTAAAAAATTAACATCAGCTCCAACAGAATGAACATTTCCCACACCCTCTGAACCTGGAACCTTTATTTTTTCTTGGTTAGGCCAAGGATATAATCCAGTTCTGAAATAAGTGTCTAAATAGTTTAAACCAATAGCATCATTTTTAACAACAATCTGCCCAGGACCTGGTGTTGGTATGTCAGCTTCTCTAAGCTTCATATTTTCTGCAGCGCCAAAGTCAGTTAATTCTATTACTCTTTGTGTCATTGAACTCCCCTAAAATTTTAAAAAAAGCATTACATTTTATAATGACTTAAATCAAATTAGAATTTATGATAATCAAAATCAATGTTTTATAATTAATTACTTGTAAAACCAGCAATTATAATTATTTCTATAAAAAACAAATCAGGAGAAATTTTATGAGTTTAGTATTGTCAGAATTACCTTATGCAATAGATGCACTTGCAGAGCATGGTATGAGTAAAGAAACAATGGAATATCACCATGATATTCATCACAAAGCATATGTAGATAACGGTAACAACTTGCTTAAAGGTACCGAATGGGAAAATAAAAGCTTGGAAGAAATAATTGTAGGCACTTACGATTCTAGTAACGTAGCTCAAAATGGAATCTTTAATAATGTTTCTCAACATTGGAACCATGAACAATTTTGGCAAATGATGGGACCTTCAAAAGCTGGAATACCTTCTGAATTGGAAAAAGCTATAAATGAGTCATTTGGAAGTGTAGATAAATTTAAAGAAGACTTCTGCAATGCTGGCGCAACTCAATTTGGGTCTGGCTGGTGCTGGCTTGTAAAAGACAAAGATGGAAGCTTAAAAGTAACTAAGACTGAAAATGGTGTAAATCCAGTTTGCTTTGGTCAAACAGCACTTCTAGGCTGTGATGTATGGGAACACTCATATTATATAGACTTTAGAAATAAGAGACCAGTTTACTTAAAGAATTTTGTAGATAATCTTGTCAATTGGGAGAATGTTGCTTCAAGACTGTAAAGCAATCAATTAAATTAAAAACAAAAAGGTGCTTATCAAGCACCTTTTTTTATACTTTCCATAACAATATCAAAATTTAAAAAGAAGCATTTTTTATTATTTTCTTTATCAAATCCCTCTTCAAGTTTTCTTATTAAACTTTTTTTAACAGCAAAAACAGTATCACTCTCTAAATATTTATCTCCATCTATAAATGCATGTGTTACAAGATCTTTATAACCATTTGCTCTTACCATAAAATGAACATGCGCTGGTCTAAATGGATGTCTGTCTAAACTGTTCAAAAGATCCCCAACTGGCCCATCTACAGGTATTGGATAATATTGTGGTTTAACAGTCCTAAACATGTACGATCCATCATGTTGAGACATGAAAGTACCCCTTAAATCAACTAAATTTCCTTCTTTTTGAACGTCATATAATCCATCTGGACCAGATTGCCATACTTCGATACTTGCACCTGAAATTGCGTTATTGTTAACATCAACAATCTTTCCTCTTACAATACAATTTTCACCCTCGACGTTATTTGCAATATTATCACCATTATTCATTTTTGAAGATGGAGTATGAAACGGACCCAAAACTGTAGTTTCTGTTTCATTTTTAGACTTTCTATTATTAATGGCATCTAGTAACATTGAAACACCCAAGACGTCAGATAAAAGTATAAATTCTTGCCTTCTATCGTCACTCATGTGGCCTGTCTTTGTTAAGAACATTATTGCTTTCATCCATTCTTCTTCAGTTGGCTCAACTTCTTTAACAACTTCATGTAAATGAGTAATTATAGAACTCATAATTTCTTTAAGTCTATTATCTTTTATACCAGCAAAACTATTTAAAACAGCTTCTGTTGCATTCTTCTCGTTAAAGTCCATTTTTTCCTCTTTATCAAATTAAATCATTTAAAGTTTTAATGAATAATTCAGCACCTTTTTCAACATTTAAATTCCAATTTTCAGGTGAGTTTTCATCAGCATTGTCTGTAATATATTTATAACAGATAAATTTAATGTTATTTATATAACAGAACTTTGCAATTGAATAGCTTTCCATATCAACTACATCTGATTGTATTATTTGTTTTTCAACTGCGAAATTATCTCCTGTTCCACATGAAAAACCTTTATAATCCAATGAGATTGTATTTACCTTATCAAAAGGAGTTTCACCATATTCAAAGCCTAGTGGCCTAACATCCATATCTCTTTGAAAAAATTTATTTACTTTAATCAAACCACTTAATTTTGGATTTAAAGAACCTACAGTTCCGTAATTTATTATTACATTTGGCTTATATAAATTAAATGCAGCTACAACTGATAAAGCGGCATTTACTTTCCCAACACCAGTATAATAAATATTCCAAGTTGGTATTAGTTGTTTTGGAAGCTCTTTTTCAAGTGCGACTAGTAAAACAGTATTTTTGGGGTCAAGTGGTTCAATCATTATACTTAACCAACGAATATACTTTTGAATTTAAGTTTTTATGACCATTTAACTTTACAAGCTCTATAACAGTTAGTGAAAATAATACATTTCCCTCTTTATTATTTACCAACTCTTCACCACATCTTAAAGTCCCACCAGTGGCTAGCAAATCATCAACTAAAATTATGTTTCTGTTTTTTAAGTTAATATTTTGTCTAATAGACATTTTTGATGTGCCATATTCTAAACTGTATTCTTTTGTTATTACTTTGCCGGGTAATTTCCCTTCTTTTCTAATCATAAAAGATCCAACACCTAAAGCATCAGCTAACAATGTAGAAAACAAAAAACCTCTTGCATCAATACCTCCAATATAATCAACATGATATGATTTTATTATATCTAAAAAAGATGCTTTAACATAACTCATAGCTTGATAATTTGCTATTAAAGGGCTGATATCTTTGAATAAAATTCCTTTTACTGGGAAGTCTGGAATTTCTTCAATATAATCTTTAAGTTTCATAATTTAATTATCCTTTATGTAATTATATGTTAATCATAAAATTATAAATATTTAAACCTTTATAGATAAATCATGAATTATTTAATGCCACATAGTCCCAAAAGGGATATCCAAATAACAAAAACTGGATTATTAAGTAAATTAAATTTTGTAGTTAAAGATATGTGCAAAATTAAAAACCATAGAACATCTTGCGGGAATCCTGATTTCTATGAAAAATGCCAGCCTGCAGATGATTTCGCACCCTTCTTAAAAAACATTTTAGAAGCTGGGGCAACTTTAAAAGGAATAACAATATGTGATGAGTTTTTTTACTCATTAATTGGTGAAAATGGTCACTACGGAACACCCACTAACTTAAATGCTCCTGGGTGCGTGCCTGGTGGATCAAGCTCAGGTTCAGCCGCTGCATTAACTACAAACTTATATGATTTTTCAATTGGATCTGATACTGGTGGTTCAATAAGGGTGCCTGCTTCTTTTTGTGGTCTATTTGGCATAAGACCCACACATAAAAGAATTAACACAGAAGATGTTTATCCAATGGCACCAAGCTTTGATACTTTGGGCTGGTTTGCTAAGGATATTGATATTTTTAAGAACATCGGCTCTGTTCTTTTAAATTCAAATGAAAAAACTGAATTTTCATTTAAAGAGTTTGTG
>CACIRZ010000040.1 GCA_902589185.1 uncultured SAR116 cluster alpha proteobacterium | reverse complement strand
AAATTTTAGTAAAGAAGAAATTAACAGTGGAAGATTAATTAGTGAGTTAGAATTATATATTTTAAGCTCTTATGAATATTTAGATTATTTGCATAATTACGAAGAAAATTTAGATAAAATATACTCTTCAAAAATAATATCAAAAATTTTTAAAAATTCATTGAAAGAAAAAGAAATTCAGTCTCAATTTCTTTCTACCAAAGTCCTTGATAATAAAGTTTCACAAGTAGTTTCATCTATGTATGAGGAAAACCCGTATCCTCGATGGGAAACTGCGAGTATTAGTCAAGATAATTGGACGATGAGACAATTCGCTTATTACAAAAAACTTATTTCTAATGATTTTGATGATACTGGTAAAATTATTAAAGTATTAGTAGCTGGCTGTGGTACTGGACAGCAAATAGTTTCATTAAGTGGCTTATTTAAAAATAGTTTAATTGATGCAATTGATATTAGTGCAGCAAGTTTAGCTTATGCAAAGAGAAAGGTAGAAGAATTTAAATTAAACAACATTAATTTTTCAAAGGCAGACATTTTAGATCTTCAAAATTTGAATACAAAATATGATTATATAGAGTGTTCAGGCGTCCTTCATCATATGGAAAACCCAGAAAAAGGTTTTGAAATCTTAATTAATTCACTTAATTCAAATGGAATTATAAAAATAGGCCTCTACAGTTCTATCGCAAGGTCTACAATTAACAAAGCAAGAGAATTTATAAAAAATAAAAATATTAAATTTTCAATCGAAAACTTAAGAGATTTTAGAACTAATGTAATTGAAAAAAAACCTATCTATGAAGAATTTGAAAAATTATTAAATTATGCAGATTTTTACAGTACAAGTAACTGCAGGGATTTGCTTTTTCATGTTCAAGAAAAACAATATAATCTTAAAGATATTAAAAATTTAGTAGATAAATTTAATATGAAATTTGCTGGATTTGATTTTAGTAACCAATATACTCATCAATATTTTAAAAACAACTTTCCACAACAAAATTCAGAGTATAATTTGAATAACTGGGAAAAATATGAAGAAGAGAACATAAATACATTTTTGGGTATGTATAATTTCTTTTTAATTAAATAAATAAATTATGAAGAAATAATATGTTTAAAGCATTTTTCCATGTTCCTTGCGTGTAGGTCTTTATCGCATAGATCTGATTTAATAAGATTTAGTCTTAAACTTTCTTTAAATTCTATTAAAGCTTTGATGTTTTTCGAAAAATCTACAGCACAATTAATATATTCTTCTTCAGTAAAAGTAATTAATTTGTCTAGATTTAAATTTTTTAAAATTGTGTAGCCTACCCTATTGGAATGTCTTTCTCCAACAAGAGTAATTACCGGAACACCCATCCATAACGCTTCAAAAGTTGTTGTTGTTCCATGATATGGATAGGTATCAAGAGCTATATCAATATCATTGTAAACTTCAAAATGTGATTTTTTTCCTGTTACCCAGCCTAATAATAGTACTCTATCTTTGGAGATACCATACATGGAGAATTTTTTAGAATAAAAGTTTTTCATAAATTCTGAATTCAACTGCTTATTTTTTAAAATTAATTTTGAATTTGGAACCTTAAGTAAAATCTTTGACCACAAAGCTATTAATTCATCTGATAATTTTGACAAATTATTGAAACTTCCAAATGTTATAAATTTATTTTTTAAGAAAGGAATATTTTTTTCAAGCTTAATATTTTGGTCACCTTCATAACATAAAAAAGGGGTATCTAATTTATATAATTTTTCTATATTAAATATGTCATTTTTTTCTAAATCCGTAAATTTATCTACAATTCTATAATTAATTTTGTTAATTCCAGTGGTATTTGGGTAACCTAACCATGTAGCTTGTTTTTTTGTTGGTCTCATAGCAAAAACTGGCAATCTATTCTTGTCAGTATGACCTGACATATCAATTAATAAATCCAAATCATCATTTCTTATTATTTCAAATATTTGATTATCCTGAAGGTGAGGAATATCTCTCCAATAATTAGAGAGTTTTTTTATTCTTTCAGTTCTTTCATCATTTATCAGTGCATTATAATAACAAAAAATTTCAAATTCTTCTTTATTAATTGATTTTAGGAGTGGTTCAAAAAAATAACTTACAGAATGATTATGCAAGTCTCCTGATACAAATCCTATTTTTAACTTTTTGTTTGTTGCAATATTTAAATTGATTATTTCATTAAAGTTTTTTTCTTTGTCTTTATAAAGGTTGCTTAAATGTTCACCGTACTTTTTATGAAAGTAAAATATTTGATTATTAGAATATGAATAACTATAATTTGTAATCAACATTAAATTTGAAATTGCAACATTATCTTTTGGATTTATTTTTAAACATTTTTCAATCCATGATATTGCTTTATTATGTTCTCCAACCTCTGATAAAATTGTTCCATAATTTAAAAATATATCTGAACAATCTTGACCAATTGCTATTGCCTTTTCGTAAGTTAAAATAGCATTTTCATAGTCGCCTATATTTCTATATAAAACGCCTAAATTGCCATAGGCACCAAGATTATTTTCGTCTAACTCAATAGATTTAAAGAAATTTTCTTTTGCATTTTCTGTTAAAAATTTATCTCTATATGTCACACCAATATTTTGATAAAAAATACTGTTTTTAGGAGATAATTCTATTGCCTTTGATAAGTATTTGATTGATAAATCATAATTACCGAGATTATTATATATAATACCAAGATTATTCAATACAGCGGTAGCTTTAGGATTAATATTAATACTTTTAGTATAAAATTTTATAGCATTTTTTATATCACCAATATTTGCATATAATAAACCAATATTACCTAAAGCCTCATAATCATTTGGGTTAATGTTAATTGACTTAGTATAAAGTTGAATAGCTTCTAAAATATTTCCCTTTTCGAAATTTGCCATTGCGTTTACTTTTAACACAATTGCATTATCTGGAATTTTATCTAAAAGATTATGTGCTTCATTAAGGGCTAAATCTATTTTTTTTTCTTTTAAGTACAACTTAATTCTGTTTGTTTCTTCCAAAATATTTTTATTTAACGGTTTTTGAGTGTTTGATCCGTCGACTAAATTTTTTAATTTTTCTCTAATTCTTATATTTTGAGGAAACTTTAATAATATGTCTTCTAATAACTTTTTAGCTAATTTGGTTTCACCATTTTTAACGTAGTTATCAACTTTTTTTAATTGTAAATCTATCATCGAAAAAAACTCTTATTTTCAGTTTTTATAAGCAATAGTATTTATACTTATATCAAATCCATAAGATGTTTTTGAACTAGTATCATCAAACAAACCAAAATTTTTAACTTCTTCAACTTTATAGAAACCAGCTTGTATCAACAAAGCATTTAAAATTTCTCTGGTAAAGCCAAAATAATGATAATCATAATCATCTATTTGTCCCCCATAAATAATTCTAGTTATCTCGTATTTTTCTTGAACATTTAAATTAGGATCTAGTATTGCTTTTGACAAAACTTCAAGATTAGGAACAGACACAAATAGCTTTCCATTTTTGGAAAGAATTCTGTATAAGTTTTTTAATACATTAGTTATCTCAAGGTTTTTTATATGTTCTAAAATATGACTTGCATATACTTCTTCAATACTATTATCTCTAAATTGACTTAAGTCACGAATGTCACCAACAAGATCAGTGTTCGCTTTTTTTTGAGCATTAAGTATAGTCCAGCCCTCTTTTTCTTCTTCACCACCAATATGTAATTTCATCTATAACTCCAAATTTTGTTAATCATCTTTGTTCATAGCCTCAAACAAATTGGTCAAATATTCACCAGTTGATTTTAAGCTTGTTACTGTTTGTTCCATACTTGTAAATTGTTGAATGTATCTATTTCTGAGAGATTCCATCTGAGAATTTAAATCAACTAATAATGCTGATTGATCTGTAACTTCTTGATTTATTGTTGTTTCTCTCGTAGCAAGTTGTCCATTTGAGGTATTAAGAGTGTCAGTTAAAAATGAAGTTAGTTTTTCAATTAAACTTTGACCATAATAAATAGTTGCATCTGCACCAAGACCAGAATACTTCACTTTTAATCCTGCTGCATTTCCTGATGAAATAGTAAATGTATTATTATTAATATCTGCTGACATAGAAACACCATCTAACGTTGCTGAACCTGTAACACCAGTTGTTGTTATACCAGCTCCAGTAAAACCTAATGTTACGGAGCCTGAAGTATTAGCTGATGGAGTAATTGATGAAATTGTTTGAAATGTTTTAGAACCAAGAACTGTTGCATTAGCCGCTGGTCCTGTAATAACTTCAGTTTGAGCATTGCCAGATAAATCAGTTCCAACAACAGTGAAAGTTTTGCCACTCTCATCACTGCCAGCACTTACGATTGATGGTCGTTTTCCAGTAAGATCAACAAAAGCTGATTTTGTACCAATATTTACTCCTGAAGCAGCTGCATTTGAAGAAATCTGTGTAATATCTTTGAAAATTTTTGTGCTAACAACAGTGCTTCCAGCTGTAGGACCAGTTATAGTTTCAGTTTGAGACGTTCCATTAATATCTGTTCCTGTAATGGTGAATGTTACTGATGATAAATTATTTGAACTTCCTATAGTAACAAATGAATTTAGATCCGTAGCTGATCTAGGGGTTGTTGAAGTGGTTTGTGCACCATCAAGTGTAAAATTACCTGAGCTGCCAAGAGTTTCATTATCAACTAATCCATCAGGATCGGTTGCTGTAACTGACGAACCATTCAACGTTAAAGCAGTACTGGCAGATCCAGATTGAGATGTTCCAATATTATCTGCATCAGTTGAACCTACAAACTTAAGAAACCCATCAAGGTTACTTCCTATTGCATTTATAACCATTGAAGATGATGCACCAATAGATCCTGACTTAATCGAATAACTTCCATTTGCATGAGTGACAACAACTGATTTCCCAGCAGAAATAAGTGTGCTGTCAGCGTTTATTGCAGTTTGAATTGCAGTAGCAAGTGCTGCTTCAGAAGTGTAATGAGCAGCAGGAACGGTTACTGATCCTGATTGAGTGCCATCAACAGTTACCTGAATAGTATTATTAGAGGCAGTTACCTCTGGTGAAGTGTCATTACTTACAAGACCAGTAAAAGCACCTGACACATATGCTGTCATTGCAAAGGCATAAGATCCTGCAACAGGTTGAGAGTTCGTACCCCCACTTACTGATAATAAACTTGAAGAAGAAGAATACATTGAATTAAATATAGCATCTAAGGATGTTGGGTTATTTTTTAGTTCATTTTCTAATACGGTAGCATTGAGGCTAAGTAACCCATCTTTTTCAGTTCGAACTCCTAAATTCGAGAGATATACGCCATTTGCTCCAAATCCCGTTAATTGAGAATTTGTAAGAGATTTTAGTTGATTTTGAATACTTTTTACTACCGGATCGTCAGATAATTCACCAGCCTCTTTTGAAACTGATCCTCTAAAAGTTTTTTCGTTTAACAATGTTCTTGCATTATTAACTGCAGTTACAAAAGTTTGTAAGTTAGTTGTTGCTGAAGTTGTGTCTACAGAGCCAGTAAGATTTGCTGGAGTATCTACTCCATTAGATGAAGTAGATGCAAGTAAATTTACATCATACCCCGTAAAAAGATCTGAAATATTATTTGATGACCTAGTTAATGAAATACCATCGACAGAAAATGAAGCATCAGTTCCAGCAACTTTTTGTTTTGAACCATTCGTTGACGTATTGTCAATAGCAGATAATCCAGATCCTGACGGACTTTCTGTGGCTGTAACTCTTAACGCATTTTCTTTTCCGTTCTGTGATTTCAAAACAAGTGTATATGTATCGTCGCCTGCGCCTAAAACACTTGCTGTAACACCATAATTTAGTGCATTTATTTTATCCTTTAATGATTCTAAAGTATCAGTTTCTGTGACTGTAAGTGTTTTAGAAGTTACTGTTGAACTAGCAACGAAACTTCCTGAAGACCAGTCTCCTCTTTCTAAAACCAAACTTCCTGCACCAACTAGGGAGGTGTTAGATGTATAATCTTCAAATGCTAATGTTTGTCCTTTTGCGAGTGATGAAATACTTATACTAGAATTTATAGCTACCGCAGTTGAAGGATCTGAAATAGTTGCACTTACTGCTGTACTAGTTGAGTTTACTTTTAAGGAGGTATTCCCAGTTAGAGTGTTCAAGGAAGTAGAAAGTTTAGATAAAGCACTTTTTATTTCACCAATAGCTGAAATAGCAGTGTTTCTTGCATCAATTTTAGATTGAATCTGGTTTTCTTGAGGAACCTGTTCAGCTTGTACAAGACTATCAACAATTTGGGTTATATTTAAACCACTACCACCCTGATTAATTGTACTTAAATAATCTACAGCCATAAAAAACCTAAAAAATAGTTATAACTTCATAATACGGTAGAAATACTGCAATTTTTATGCCTTAAATTAATAAAATTTTCTTAAATTAATAAATTTCAATTAATTTAAAATGACAATCAATTAAAATTATGTAGTAATTCTGTTGGAGCTCATAATGTTTAAAAAAATAAACATAAAAGAGATTAGAGCAATCTTAGCTTTGTTAGTTATTGCAGCAATAGTTGGAAGTATTGTCTCTTTTGTTGCGCAACTTTTTATAATAAGTGCCAAAAATATCTATGATTTCTTATTTTATAATGAAAATTTTATAATAACAATCGATATTGGAAATTTATCACTTAATTTAGTGCCGTTATTGATATGTGTACCAAGTTCTATTTTGGTAGGACTGTTAATGTATAGACTCAAATTAGCAAGGTGGTTTGGTCCTGCAGATACAATTTACGCTGCACATCACCATGCCGGAATTTTAGATTTAAAAGGAGGTTTTGGATCAACATTAGCATCATTTATATCGATTAGTGGTGGTGCTTCTGTTGGAATTTATGGTCCTCTTGTCCATTTTGGTGCAACAGTTTCGTCATTTATTAGACGCCAACAATTTATTCCTAAAATTCCTCATGATATTATAATTGGCAGCGGTGTTGCAGCGGCTATTTCTGCAGGATTTGGTGCTCCCTTAGCAGGTATTATTTTTGCTCACGAGACCGTATTAAGACATTTTTCAATGAAGGCAGTTGCTGCTTTAGCAATTTCGTCAATGGCTGCTAATTTTTCTGCAACAGAAATTGGAATTGTTAGTCCTCCACTTCTGCTGACTGCTATTTCTTTTGATATGAGTGATATAATAATAAGCCTAGTAATAATAGGTCCATTAGCAGCAATTGTAGCAATTCTTTTTATGAAACTAGTACTATTTACTGGAACTATTCCAGCAAAAATTAATATTAAAAACTGGCAAGCACCTATAATTGCTGGATTTGCTTGTGGTTTAAGTGGAATGGTATTTAGTGAGATTTTAGGATTAGGAACTGATGTTTTGATGTCTGTTATAACTAGCCAGCTATTATTTGGATATCTTTCAGCTCTTTTAATAGGAAAACTAATCCTAACTTCCATTTGTGTAGGATTTGGATTTTTTGGTGGATTATTCTCTCCTGCCCTTTTTTTAGGAGGAGTTTTAGGCGCAATAGTATTTCAATTGCCTGTGACATCAGCCAACCCAGATTTACTTTCTGTACTTGCAGTCTCAGGAATGGCCGCTGTATCTAGTTCTGTAATTGGAGCACCTTTAACTGCCATAATTTTAGTTCTAGAACTTACTGGATCTTATGAATATGCAATAGCTGCAACTTTTCCAATTGTGGTTTGTTCGTTTATAACTAGTAGAATTTTTGCAAATAGTGTGTTTGACAAACAGCTGATTTCAAGAGGAGTTGAAATTACAAAAGGTAGAGAACAAATTCGCTTAAATGAAGCTTTGATTGAAAATTATGTTGATAGTCAATATACAAAATTAAAAATTACAACAAGTACAGAAAACGCTATCAAATTATTAACTAAATCTAATACAACTGAAGGGTATATAGTATCAGAGGAAAATAAATAT
>CACIRZ010000039.1 GCA_902589185.1 uncultured SAR116 cluster alpha proteobacterium | reverse complement strand
TCCAGGTAAGATTTGGATAAATATTCATTTACAAGCATTTATTCTCTGGTTTAAAAGAGTAAATCTATACAAAATCCCTTCTAGTGAAAAAGTTAAACATTCATTCGGAATTAAAGTATCAAAAGATTGACTTAAATTATAATAGGTAAAAAATTAATGAATTTTTGGAATGATTTATTTTTAGATGGTATTAGAAAATTTCCTTATGGTTCAATTGTAATAGAATGGCCAAATGGGAAAATTGAAAAAATTTCTGCAACTAAAAATGGTCCTAAAGCTAATTTAAAAATTGCCGATGAAAATGTTGTACAGGAAATTATAAGTGGTGGTTCTGTTAAATTTGCAGAATTATACATGGCCAAAAGATTAACATCTTCGAACTTGACAGCTCTAATGCATTATTTTGCTTTAAATAATGATGAAGCTGAAGACACTTTTAAAGTTTCCATACTTAAGTATTTTTTTAATAAGTTTTATCATTTCAAAAATAAAAATAGTCAACATCAAGCAAAGAAAAATATTTCTTATCACTATGATTTAGGAAATAAATTTTATAGTTATTGGTTAGATAAATCTATGACTTATTCTTCTGCAATTTTTTCAAAATCAACTGATGATCTAGAAACTGCTCAAACAAATAAATATAAAAAACTCGCAGAATTAGTTTCGGTTAAAGATGGTGATAATATTTTAGAAATTGGTTGTGGTTGGGGTGGTTTTTCTGAATTTCTAGGTAAAGAGTATAATTGTAATATAACTGCAATTACAATTTCAAAAGAGCAATATAATTTTGCAAAAAAAAGAATTCAAAAAGCCCATCTAGAAAATAAAATTGATATAAGATTTTGCGATTATCGAAATATTGATGGCAAATTTGATAAAGTATTATCAATTGAAATGTTTGAAGCTGTTGGAAAAGAATATTGGAACAATTTTTTTAGTAAAATAAGAAAAGTTTTAAATCCAGATGGAAAAGTTGGACTACAATTAATTACTATTGATGATAGAATATATGATGTGTATAAAAATAATCCAGACTTTATTCAAAAATATATTTTTCCTGGTGGAATGTTGCCCTCTTTTAAAATACTAAGAAATGTTGCAATTAAAAATTACTTTAAAGTTGAAAATGTAAATAGTTTTTCAGATGATTATGCAAAAACGTTAAATATCTGGAATAGAAGATTTAATAAGAATTGGAAAAAAATTGAAGATCTTGGATTTGATGAAACTTTCAAATTAATGTGGAATTATTATTTATCGTATTGTGAAGGAGGTTTCTTATCAAATAATATTGATTTAAAGCAAATAAAATTGAACATTAATTAAGTTTTTGATTTAAACAATAACAAGCTTATTTTATAGAAATAACCAATAAATGGTATTTTAATAAAGATACCATTTAATGAATCCCAATAGTCAATATGAGAAGCCACTTTTCCAGCGTCATTCAGTACCAACTCACTCATACCTTCAATAGTCTGCAAAGATTTAAATGCAAAGAAGGTCATTTTCCATTTCAAAAACACTCTTTGTTTATTAATTGAATAGTCAAGAATAAAAAACTTAGGCTCTTTAACATTTTCAAACATATGATAAAAATTTTTTTTGAATGCATCTATTCCTTTAATATTATTAAAAGGATCTATAAATATTATATCTTTAGAGATTATATCATCAAATTCATTAATATTATCAATGGAAAGATTACTAAATAAATAGATATATTTTTTAACTACAGTTTTTTCCATTTCAGAATTTTAAATTATAAATTTTTTAATTAAATAAGAAGAAATCTTATCAGGTAAATAACTAAATATCTTCATAAAAAGAGAAAATGATAGTGGAAAGGAAAACTCAAATTTATTTGAACTCATATGCTTAAAAATTAAATTAGCAGCTTCGTTAACATTCATTAAACCTGGCATATAAAAATCATTTATTGAGGTTGCTTGTGTTTCCACAAAGCCAGGGCTACATAATTGAACTTTTATACCTTTAGGATTTAAATCATAACGAGCAGACTGAGCAAATGACCTTAAAGCTGCCTTAGTAGGTCCATATGCAGCAGCTTTAGGTAACCCAATCCACCCAGAAACACTAGACATAATAATTATGTGACCATTTTGTTTTCTTATAAGACCTGGTAAAAAAGCCTCATAACTGTTCAAGACACCAAGGTAGTTTATATTTATATGTTTTTTATAAAGATCTAGATTGATTTCTGATGCTTTCACGGGTGAATAAATACCAGCATTCAAAAAAAGCAGGTCAGGAGCTTCAATTTCTTTTGCTATAGATTTCAATTTTTTAAAATCTTGGACGTCACATGAAAAATATTTAAATGATTGTTTATTTGATTGAAAACTTTTGCTGATTGCTCTCAATTTGCTAGAACTGCGACTAATTCCGAAAACTTTCCAACCTTTTTTAATTAATAATTTAGAAAAAGCAGCACCTATACCCTCGCTTGCGCCAGTTATGATAGCTGTTTTTTGTTTTTTTTTATAAATTTTCAAATTATTCACATTACAAATAAATTAGATTTTACAATTTTGATATTGAACTATGACAGCGCCTCTTACTTTCGATTTCATAATTTTTATATTTACTGAAAATTTACCAGCCATAATGTTTTTTGTAATTGGCAAATTACCTTCTATTATATCGTTGTTACCTAAATAAATGAATATAACTCTAATTGGTTGAGATGGATCAAAGTAAGGATTTTCAGTTACGTTATCAGAAATGTTACCCTCAACTTTTACCTTTAATCCACCTGATAGTAACAACAGGGTATTTTCAGGAGGTATAAAAGATTGTGTTGAAACAGCTAACTCTTTAAAATCTGATTTACTACAAGTTTTGTTATAACTAAGTAGTCTCAATGCATTAATAATATCCTTTTCTGGAACACCCTTGGCTAAATTAGATGCAAGAATATTTTTTGAATCTCTACCAAAGTCACTGTCTTTATTTTTAATGTTTTGAGTATCAAGTGCAAGGTTTGCTTCTTTAAGTTTTAATCTTATGTCAGTTAATTTTCTATCTAATTCTATTTTTTGATCATTAAAATCGTTAATTAATTTTTCATTTTCTTGTATTAAGACCAATTTATCACGATTACCAAGCCACCATCCTATGAAAACGGCAATAATAATCATTAAAAGTTTAAAAATATAATTTAATATTGATCTTAACTGTTTTTGCCTATACTTATTTTGTGCTTGATAATAATCCAAATTTAAACCTTAATTAATTTTTTTTTCTCTTTTATATTTAATGAATAATAAATCAATATATTTTTTCTAAATGGAAAACAAAATCATAAAACCTCTAAAAAAAATTAATCAAAGAGCCTGGCAAAGAATGTTATCAGGAAGAAAGCTTGATATTTTATCTCCGTCTCCATTTGACATAGAAATTGAAGATATCGCTTTGGGGCTATCAAGAGTTACAAGATGGAATGGTCAAACCACTGGTAAATACCCTTATTCAGTTGCTCAGCACTCTATAATAGTTGAAGAACTTTTCAACATTGAATATCCAGGCTTAGATAAAAAATGGAATTTAGCTGCTCTCCTTCATGATGCACCAGAGTATGTTATAGGAGATTTAATCACACCATTTAAATATGCTCTTAATAACAGTTATCGATTTGTTGAAGATAATTTAATGAAGGCAATTTATCTTAGGTTTGGTTTGCCAGCTTTACTTCCAAGACATATAGAGTCTAAAATAAAAAAAATTGACAAATCCGTAGCTTGGTTTGAAGCAGTTGATTTAGCTGGTTATAAAGAAAAAGAAGCCTCAAAAATAATTAAAAGACCAAATTTAAATTCCAAACGCCAAATTATAGTCGCGCTCTCAGCGAGTGATGTTCAAAAAAAATTTTTAAAAAGATTTCAAGAAATAATCTAATAATTTTTTAATATCCCTCATCAATCAAAGGGAAAGCACTTAACACATCTTTTGAATCAAATGCATAATCTTGGCTTAAATATGTATGATCAAGTTCCGACAATGAATTTAATCCTAACAACCTTAAGCTTGTTAAAATTTCTGTTTCTAGTAATTCAAGCATTCGAAAAATAGCTTTTGATCCTCCAGCAGCTGCTGCAAACCCTTGAAGCCTTCCAATACCAACACAATCTGCGCCTAATGCAATGGCCTTTAAAACATCAGTACCTCGCATTATACCTCCATCAAAAATAATTTTTGCTTTATTTTCAACCACCTCAACAATTTCTGGCAAAACATTCAAACCACCAAGACCAAAATCTAATTGTCTTCCTCCATGGTTGGAAACATAAATTATTTCAACACCATGCTCAATTGCCAATAAAGCATCCTCTTTAGTAGCTATGCCCTTAATTATAATAGGCAAATCACAATAAGATTTAATCCTATCAATATCTTTCCATGAAAATCGCATTTGATACTCGAAACCACTTGCACTTTGTCTTGATGTTGTCCTATACCTCTTAGCAAGATCTCTTTCTCTTCTTCCATAAGCATCTAAGTCAACTGTTAGGCATATACCTGAGTAATTTAAGTCAATTGCACTTTTGATCTGATCATCAACCCAATTTTGGTCACCTCTAACATATAATTGAAATAATTTTGGATAATTAACGCTTTTAGCAACCTCTTCCAACCCTGGCATACAGGTAGAGCTTATCATGTGCAGTATGCCAAATTCAGATGCTGCAATTGTTGGCGCAAGTCCTGCACCTTCAACGAAATCTTGCATTGAACCTATAGGTGCTAGAATTACTGGCATTCTTAAAGAATGACCAACTAAGTTAGTGGAAACATCAACATTTTCAACGTCTCTCAACACCCTTGGTCTAAATGCTAAACTGTCAAGAGCAAATCTGTTTCTTTTAAAGGTTGTCTCAGTTTCAGCGGCTCCAACTAGATAATCCCAAGTTTCTTTGGAAAGTTTTGCTTTAGCTTTTTTAGCAAATTCATGAAGAACTAAATATTCTTCACCTTCAATTTTACTACCTAATTTTTTTTCAACCATTTTGTTCTCCAAATTAATAACTCAAACTATATAAAAATTAATATTTAAATCTATAAAAAACTTGCCATAGCCAAAAAGCTAAGTTACACAACAGAAATATGGTTTTGCGAGCGTGGCGGAATGGTAGACGCACTGGACTTAAAATCCAGAGTCCGATAAGGACGTGGGGGTTCAAGTCCCCCCGCTCGTACCATATAATTTGTTTTAGACATCAAACAAATCATATAGGTCATTATATTAATGGTTATTACTCGTACAAGAGATGAACTATATAAAACCCTCGAAGAATTTTCTAAACGTCCAGGTAAATTAGCATTAATTCCTACTATGGGTAATTTACATGATGGACATTTATCCCTAATAAAATTAGCTAAACTAAAAGCATCAAAAACAATTACGACAATATTTGTTAATCCCCTTCAATTTGGTAAAAATGAAGATTTTAAAAAATATCCAAGAACTGAAAAATCAGATATAGAAAAATTAAAAAAAGAACATTGTGATATTTTATTTATTCCTAAAAATGGTGAAGAAGTATTTTCAAAAATTGAAAAAGTTAAAACTTTAGATTCTGGAAGACTTGGATCTGAGCTTTGTGGGAAGATTAGACCTGGTCATTTTGATGGAGTGTTAACTGTAGTTAATAAGTTATTTGAATTAATTAATCCAGATGTAGCTGTTTTTGGTGCAAAAGATTATCAACAACAAATATTAATAAAAAAAATGGCTAAATCATTACACCCTAAAATATATCTATTAAAAGCTCCTATAATAAGATCAAAAAATGGTGTTGCCCTATCTTCAAGGAATAATTATTTGTCTGAAAAAGAATTGAAAATCGCTGCTAATTTATTTAAGTGTCTTCAAAATAGTGTGAACTCTTACCAAAAAAGAGAAAAGTTAAATGACATATTGGATAACGCTAATTCATTTTTACTATCTAAAGACCTAATACCTGATTATTTTGAATTGAGAGACAGCCAACTTAATATTATTTCAAAAAATAATTTTGAAGGTAATAAAGTTTTTCTAGGATCCGTGACAATAAATAACACTAGATTAATTGATAATATTGAATTTTAAATGTTTTTTTTTCCGTTTGCAGATGAAAATCCTACAAATAAAAAACCAATTATTTCTTGGTTGATAATATTCACTTGTTCATCTATTTATCTTAACCAAATTTTTGATCCTACATATGTAACAGAACAAATTTTTTTAAGTTTTGGTATGATCCCAGCTATTTTATTTGGACATTCTGAGTTATATGGACCTCTTAAAATTATTCCACCTTTTTTGTCAATTTTCACTTCTATGTTTTTACATGGTAGTTGGATGCATATAATCGGAAATATGACTTATCTTTATATTTTTGGAGATAATATTGAAGAAAGGTTAGGAAAATTAAAGTTTATTATTTTTTATTTAATTACTGGAATTGTTGCCGCTTTTTCTCAAGCAATTATGGATCCCACATCAACAATACCAATGATTGGAGCATCAGGGGCAATTGCTGGTGTACTTGGAGGATATTTAGTCTTATATCCTAAGGCAAATATAAAAGTTTTATTCTGGTTTATAATTTTTGTAAAAATAATTAGAATAAGAGCTTTTATTGTTCTTGGGGGATGGATAATTATTCAATTTATAAGTTTTAATGGGACTGATATAAATTCGGGTGGTGTTGCATATGCAGCCCATATTGGCGGATTTATATCAGGAATACTTTTAATAAATATAATGAAAAATAAAGTTACTCAAAAAAATAAAATCTTAAGTGGTTCTGTTCCTAATTCTAAATAATTATAGAGATCTATCATCAATCACATTACCATCAAAAATTTTTCCTTTTCCACCTAATTTTATAACAATTTCTAAAATTGCTTCAGAAGCCTTTTCCAGAGACACTTCGTCTTCTGATCTTAATACAATAGATGTTCCAAAACTCCCTGGTTTAAAGTATGGATATGAGCCAATTTTTACGTTTAAAAATTTATTTTCTATTTTTTCTAAGTCCTTTGCTATGAGGCCCTCTCCAATATTACTTGATACAGTTTTAGATTTAAGTTTCTTTCCACCTGTTAACTCATTCAAAATTGAGTTAAACATGCTCTGCATTATTTTTGGAACACCCGCAAAAACAAAAAGATTTTCAATCCTATAGCCGGGTGCGGCTGAGACAGGATTATCTATCAACTCCGAATTTGCTGGTACAATTGCCATTTTCTGACGAGCTTCATTAAACTCAATATTTGTACCCTCATAATGTAATTTTAATCTTCTCATAGCTTCTGAATCTTTATATAGCTTTTGATTAAAAGCCTTCGCAACGCACTCAGTAGTTATGTCATCATGAGTTGGACCAATCCCACCACAAGAAAAAACATATGTATATTTATTTGTAAAATCCTGAATTGTTTTAATAATAGTGCTTGGATCATCTGGAATAATTCTTGCCTCTTTTAACCTTATACCTAAATTATCTAATTCACACGCAATCCAATTAATATTGGTATCTTTTGTTCTTCCAGATAAAATTTCATCTCCAATAATTATTATACCTGCTGAGGCCACCATAAAAAAAGTCCTTAATAAAAATTAATATTGTACGTAGATACTTATAATCATATATTACAAATCATAAGAATTATATATATAACAAATTATTAGTTAAAATGAGAAAAGATATAGATTTATACGACAAGGAAGCATTTTTAAAAATGCATGCTGCAGGAAAATTAGCAGCTGAGGTTTTAGACTTTATAACATCTTATGTTAAAAGTGGTGTTTCGACTGGTTATCTTAATGATTTATGTCATAATTATATTTTAAAAAATGACGCTATACCAGCACCATTGAATTACAGAGGCTTTCCTAAATCTACTTGTATTTCTGTAAATCACGTTGTTTGTCATGGTATACCTGGAGATAAAATTCTTGATGAAGGAGACATTCTTAACATTGATGTAACTGTAATTCTTGATGGATGGTATGGTGATACAAGCAGAATGTATTTTGTAGGAGAGCCATCTAGGAAAGCAAAATTTTTGACTAAAGTAACTTATGAGTGCCTTTGGTTAGGTATTGAAACTGTCAAACCTGGAAGTACTACAGGTGATATTGGTCATGCAATTCAAACTCATGCTGAAAAAAATGGATTGTCAGTTGTAAGGGATTTTACAGGCCATGGTCTTGGAAAAGTCTTCCATGCACCACCAACAATCTTACACTATGGTAAACCAAGTACTGGAGATATTCTTGAAGAGGGTATGATTTTTACCATTGAACCTATGATTAATTCAGGAAAATATGATGTCAAAATTTTATCTGATGGGTGGACTGCGGTAACTCGTGACAAGAGTTTGTCGGCTCAATTTGAACACAGTATAGGGGTAACGGCAAATGGATACGAAGTTTTCACAAATTCTCCCAAAGGTTACACACAACCAGAATACCCAATTTAATAAATAATTTTCTTCAATTACTTCTTAAAATTTTCTTTAAAAGTATTTTTCAGAGATTTTGAAGTTTCTTTAATAATTGGTTTAGCTTTTTGATAACCTTTAAAAGCCAGCTCTCCAGCTTTTTTTCTTGCATCTGGATTAGTTGCTAAAATTTTTATCGCATTTTTTA
>CACIRZ010000038.1 GCA_902589185.1 uncultured SAR116 cluster alpha proteobacterium | reverse complement strand
ACATCTTTGAAATTTTTGAGACAGAATCTAAAACCATTTTACTATGACCATGAGCGGTATCAACAATCAAAACATCAACTCCTGCATCAATTAAAGCTTCTGCTCTTGAAAGTCCGTCTTTCCCAACACCAGTAGCAGCCGCAACTCTTAATCGTCCTCGTTCATCTTTACATGCATCAGGGTGATTTTGAGATTTTTCCATATCTTTAACAGTTATTAATCCAACACAGAGTCCATTTTCATCAACAACCACTAATTTTTCAATACGATGTTGATGTAAAAGTTTTCTAGCCTCTTCTTTGCTAACACTTTCTTTAACAGTTATTACATTTTTAGTCATAAGCGCAGATACCGTTTGATTTAAATCATTAGCAAATCTAACATCTCGGTTTGTAAGAATACCGACTAATTTATTTTTAAGACCTTCAACGACTGGTATTCCACTTATTTTGTATTTTTCCATTAATTTGAAAGCGTCTCCGAGGGATTGATCAGGCTTTATAGTAACTGGATTTACTACCATTCCTGCTTCAAATTTTTTTACTTTTTTTACTTCTGACGCTTGCTCTTTAATGGAAAAGTTTTTATGTAAAACTCCTATTCCACCTAGTTGGGCCATAGTAATAGCTAATCTATGTTCAGTAACGGTATCCATTGCAGCAGATATAAGCGGTATATTTAACTTGATATTTTTAGAAATAAAAGTACCTACATTGGCGTCTGCTGGTCCAATCTTACTATATGCAGGTTGTAGCAATACATCGTCGAAAGTGTAAGATTCTTCTATTATCATTATTTATACTCAGTACTGGATTTAAAATTAGTATTGTAAGATTTATATAAGCTCTTAAGTAAATTTTGCAAAGTTTAATTCTTTGAATTTATTTTCCTTTAAAACCCAAAGCAATAACATATCCTTCAACTGATTCTTTTCGGCTTGCATCAGGTTTAACATGATTCACTTTAGAAAAGTTTTTTTGCATTAAATTTAAGGCTTCCTTTTCTGTTCCCCCTTTGAAACATTTAGCTAAAAAAACTCCATTCCTATTCAAATTCTCAATTGCAAAGTCTAAAGCAATTTCTAAAAGATGAGTAGTTCTTATATGATCGGTATGTCTATGACCTGTTGTATTAGCCGCCATATCAGACAAAACAATATCTGGCTTCTGTCCCAGTAATTCAATTAAGTGATCACCAACTGATTTATCATTGATATCTCCAATTATAGTTTTACATCCAGCGATATCATCTGTTTTTAAAATATCTAAACCAATAACTTTTTCATTGCCTGAAATTGAAGAAACTTTTTCAGATGCTATTTGCAGCCAACCACCTGGGGCACAACCTAAGTCAATAACTGACAGTCCTGGAAGTAAAAAATTAAATTTATCATTTATTTGTAAAAGTTTAAAAGCAGCTCTTGATTTATATCCTCTTTTTTGTGTCTCTAAGACATATGGATCATTAAGCTGTCGACCAATCCACCTAGTACTAGAAGATTTTCTTTTTTTATCTTTTTTTATTTTGTTTAATAATCCTCTGGAGCTTCCAAATGAATCAGAATTATTTTTATTAGTCATTATGAATATCTTTTGTAGATTTAAAAAAACAGCTTTTTGCTCCTGTATGACAAGCAGAACCAGTTTGCTCAATTAAAGCAAGTATTGTGTCATTGTCACAATCTAATCTTAGCTCATGAAGTTTTTGAAAATGCCCACTAGTTTCACCTTTTTGCCAAAGCTTTTGCCTCGAACGGGAAAAATAATACATATCATTTGTATCAATTGTTTTTTTTAAAGCCTCTTTGTTCATCCAAGCCATCATTAAAATAACACCAGTATGAACGCACTGAGATATTACGGGGACCAAACCATCTTTATTGAAGTTTATATCTGAAATCTGAAACTTTTCAGTACTAGAAATTGTGTAATTATTAATCATCTATTTCCTTCTTTAAAATTTTTATAAAATTTGATAAATCATTGTTTATTCCCATCATTGAAGGGACTATAATCAGCACAAGCAAAGCTGTAACACCAAGACCAAAGACAATTGTAGCAGCCATAGGTATTAAAAATTGTGCTTGCAGAGATTTTTCAAACATTAGCGCTGACAATCCACCAATAGTCGTTAATGAAGTTAGTAAAACAGGTCTAAGTCTGTCAACAACACCTGAAATTATTGCTTCGTTGATAATATTTTGATCATTAAAACTATTTTCAGTATCATTAAGTAAATCGTCGAATCTTCTTTCTATTGTAGAAACTAAGATGATTGAGTTATTTACAACTATACCAGCTAAGGCTAGAAGAGCGAACATGGACAATATTGACATTGTTAAACCTAATATATAATGACCTAAAACCGCACCAATAAAAGCAAACGGTATCATTATCATTATTGTTAACGGTCTTGACCAAGATTTAAAAACCCAAGCTAATATAAAATATATTAACATTAGTCCAACAATTGATCCAATTTTCATATCAGCAAAAGTTTCTTTCTGCTCTAAATCCTTGCCATCAAACCTATAATTCAAGTCATATTTCTTTGCAATTTCAGGCAATCCATTCTGCAAAAGAAACTGCCTAGCTTGAGAAGTATTCATAAGTTGAGGAAATAGGTCACCTGAAATTGTGACTTCGCGAAAACCATTTTTTCTATTAATGGAAGCAAATGGGACCTCTTCGCTGATTGTTATTATTTCTTCAAGTTTAAAACTAGTACCAATATTAGTTATAATCCTTAAATCATTAATCATATCTGTTTGTTTTTCGTTTTTTATTAATTTCAAGCGAACTGCAACTTCTTCGTCAGCCTTTGGAAACTCAGATATAATAACCCCATTAATTGCAGACCTGACTTGTTCCCCTATTTCTGAAATTGACAAACCTAAAGACTGTCCTTTGTTATTTAAGCTTAAAATCCTCTCTTGGACACCAAATTCAAGATTATCACTTAATGATGTTACTCCAGGAATTGTTCTAGCAATTTGAATTAACTCATCAGATGCCTTCTTCAAGTTTTCTAATTTTTCTCCTTGAAACCTTACATCAAGATCTCTTCCGGGAGGGCCCCCACTAGGTGCTCTTATAGTTAACTTATCTAGTCCAGCAACAGATTGAATATTATCTTTCCATGCCTTAATAAATTCTTTTGTTCTAACTTTTCTTATATCCGCAGTTTTTAATTCAACAACCATAGATCCAAGTAAGTCACTTCCAATAGGACTTGGCCCAGCATCATTTGAAAAAGAAGTTCTGTCTCCGATTGTAGACATTTTAAATTTCACTAGGTTTTTTGAATACGAAAACTGTTTTGATGTTTTTTTTAAACCAATTTCAATATTATTAAGCATTTCTAAGGTATTAGTTTTTTTTGTTCCAGAATGCATTTTAAAATTTGCAATTATGATATCTGCTTCAGGGGTTGGAAAGAAGCTAAAAAGCACTCTTCCTCCTGACATCATTCCTACTGATACTATAAACATACCAATAGCAACCATGAATGTTACATATCTATAATTAAACGTTAATTTAACAAATTTTCTAAACAAGCCCTCTTGGAAATAGATAAATTTATTATCAAACCATGATCTAAATTTACCTGGTAAGTTATTTTTATTATCAAAGTGAGCTAGATGAGCCGGTAAAACTAAAAAACACTCAATTAAGCTGGCAACTAGAACAGCGCAAACCACCCAAGGGATAGCAGCAATTATTTCACCAATAACACCTTTGACCATAAATAGAGGGATAAATGCAGCAACTGTCGTGAGCATTGCTGAAATTACCGGCATTGACATCCTTGATGCAGCTACTACGGGGGCTTTTGAACTATCAAGTTTTCTTTTAGTTTTCAAATATGAGGTGTGTTCACCTACAACAATAGCATCATCGACTACTATGCCAAGAGCCATTATTAACCCAAATAATGATATCATATTTATTGATTGCCCAGTTAATAACATAACTGCAAATGTAGCTAGAAATGCAATTGGAATACCTAATGCAACCCAAATTGCAGTATTACGACTTAAGAATAGAAAAAGTACAGCTAAAACTATACAAAGACCACTTAACCCATTTTTGACTAGTAAAGAAATCCTTTCTTGAATAAGTTCAGCAGCTGTGTTGTAAGTTTCAATTTTTATATTGTTACCAAGTAAACTTTGAGAACTAGAAATTACATTTTCTACATTTTTTGAAACCTCTATAGCATCACTCGTTTTACTTCTTCTTACCCACAACTCTACTGCAGGATTTCCATCTACAACTTTTAAAATACTACCTTTTTCAATACTATAAGTTATCTTTGCTAAGTCTTCGAGTAAAACCCTGCCACCAGAGCTAGAGCTCTTTAATTCTAATTTTTTAAAAGAATCAACTAGTCTCTTTTCGCCTTCTGTTCTAACTCTTAATGAACCATCAGCGTAACTCCCACCAGAAACATCTTGTGTTTCAGATTTTATTAAATTAGCAATTTGATTAAAAGATAATTTAAGTTTTGCTGTTTCTAATTGGGGTATTTCTATTAAAATTTCTTCTTTAGGAAGACCTAATATATCAACTTTATCAACACCTGAATTTAAAAGTAACTCTTTTAGATTTTTTGACTTTATTCTCAGTTCTGATAATGAAACTTTTCCAGACAATACAACTCTAGTTACTGTGTCAAAAAATTCTCCAACAATAATTCTAGGTTTTTTAGACTTTTCAGGAAAATTTATTCTTGATACAGCCGTTTCAATATCTGTTCTTCCTTTTTGCATGTCATAACCATATTGAAATTCAACTTGTGTACGACCAAGGCCCTCAACAGATTTGGATGATACCTTTTTAACACCAGAAATTGGTCTCAGTTCTGGTTCTAATAATTGGATAATATTTTTGTCAATTTCTTCGGCAGTGGCACCTGGCCAATCAATTGTTACAGCTACAACTTCCACATCAAAATCAGGAAAAAATTGTTTGTTAAGTTTACCTATAGATAACAAACCTATAATTATCATTAACAACATGATAATATTTGCAGATGTACGATGTTCTACAAAAAATTTTAAAAAACTTGACTCTTTGAACCTTACCAAAACTCTATCCTAATTAGAAAATACTTTAATTTAATATTTTTATTTTTTGATTATTTAGATTTTCTGGAATTCTTGTAGTGATGATATAATCATTTTCAGACAAATTTCCATCAACTAAAATATATCCAGATCCTTTGTAAATAAGTTTTATTTTTTTTGGCTTAGCAATGCCGTTTTCAACAATATAAACTTTATCAGTATACAAAGATGACTCTGGTAACTTAAAAACATTTTTAAAATCACCAACAGGATAGTCTACCCTTACAAATGTACCTAAAGGGATATAATTTTCTCTTTTTTCAAATTTATCAATTCTAGCAAATAACTTTCCACCACCTTCTTCTTCATTTGTTTTTCCGTCTGATCTTTCAATTATTCCTTTCATGGTTTTCAAAGATGTAGTTCCACCTTTCCATAAAACATCGATTGATTTTCCGATTAGATCATTTGAATTAGAATAGATCTTTGAAGGCACAACAAACTCAACTTCTAAATTTTCAGTAGAAAATATATTAGCTATTTTTTTATTACTATTTACAAATTGACCTTGATTTATTTTAACATTAAACAATCGACCATCAAAATGAGATTTCAAAACAGTATCTGACAAGTCTTCTTTTGCCCTCTCTAACATAGTCTTTGCTCTAATATAATCAGATCTATTTTTTGAAAGAAGAATTAATTCGTTATCATATTTATTTTGAGAAACAACATTGTTTTTTAACATTGTTTTATATCTATTTACCTGTCTCTTTCGAATACCAAGTTGTTCAGCTAATTCTTTTGTTTCTGATGTGAGTTTTTCAATTTCTAGTAAAAATCTTCTTTGGTCTAGTTTTGCTAATATCTCTCCGTTAGTGACATAGGACCCATTAAGAAGTTTATCCGAGATAAAATTAACTCTACCTGATACTCCAAATCGAAGGTCTCCACTTCTTGATGATATTATTTTACCATAAGCGTCTGAAGTTGGAGAATAATTATTTCTTTTTGGAATAATAACATTTACGTAAAAGGTTTTTTCTTCTACTGTTGATGGTTTTGCCTCGGGTCTAGTTGAGACTAAGTATTTATATACAAATATACTTATTCCTAAAACCAATAAAAACATCATTGTTTTAAAATTTAATATTTTAAATAACACTTTCATTTTCCTAATTGATATTCAATGGTTAGATAAATTTAAAAAAATTTTTAATCATTTATATTATAAGTCAATATAGTCCTAATTTTATTAATTCAGAATTTACCTCATCTGGTATTTCTTCACTTCCATCATCATTGGTATTTAAATCAGGTGGAATATCTTCTTCCATATAATATCTCCATCCCTGAAATGGTCTCATCGGTGTTGGTATTACTTTTATCAAATCTTTATCTAATATTATTTCACAACCTTTACTACCATCGCTTCTAATTACTGATGTTATATCCAAAATTTTTTGTCTTACCAAAACGTTTCTTTGAATAATCCAATACATTGAACCTGTTTTGATTAGATCTGCTTTTTGTTTAGGCATGTTTCTTGTTGAATGTATAATAGCACCATAATTTTCAAATAGCATCTGTTGTCTTATTTTTAATCTTTCGATTGATTTTATCCCGACTGCAATTTTTTTTAAATTATAAGACAATGACTTAATCCAATTATAAAATAACTATAGCAGAAAGACCTAAAAAGGTAAAAAAACCAATTACATCTGTAGCGGTTGTTAAAAAAACAGAACTTGATATTGCTGGATCTATCTTGAACTTCTCTAATGTAAGTGGAATAATAGTTCCTAGAATACCTGCAAAGAGTAAATTTGCTACCATAGCTAAACCCATAATAATAGCTATTAATTCGTCATCAAACCATAAATAAGCCAACAGAGCAGACAATAAGGCAAATAATAATCCGTTTAAAAGACCTACCCAAGTTTCTTTGAGAACAAATTTTTGCAAATTAGTATAATTTAATTGTCGTGTTGCCAATGCTCTAACAGCTACAGTGACAGTTTGAGTGCCTGCGTTTCCTCCCATAGAAGCAACTATCGGCATGAGGACTGCTAAAGCAACCAACTTTTCTATTTCTTCTTGAAACAATCCTATAACAGAAGAGGCAAGAATTGCTGTAAACATATTAAGTATTAACCATGAAAATCGACCTTTCACAGTTTCAATAAATGAAGAACTTATTGACAAGTCGCTTACTCCTGTCAAACCTTGAAGGTCTTCTTCGGCTTCTTCATTAATCACATCTACAATATCATCCACTATAATCACACCAAGAAGTCTGTTTATATTGTCAATAACAGGCATATCAACTAGTCCATATTGTTGAAATAACAATGCAACTTCTTCTTGATCAGTTTGAACATTTACACTTCTTGGGCTGGTTGCCATTAAATCTTTTAATCTCACAGGTCTTTTTGCTGATAATAATTTAGATAATGATATTACACCTAATAATCTATGAGCAGGATCAACTACATAGATTGAATAAAAGCTATCTTCTTCTTCTTGAGGCTTCGCTCTCATATGATCGATGGTCTGACCAACAGTCCAGTTACTAGGAAATGCAAGAAATTCTCTTTGCATTAATCTTCCAGCCGATTCTTCAGGAAATGAAAGAGCTTCCTCAACCAGTATTCTGTCAGCTTTAGGGAGTTGTTTAATAACTACCTTTCTTTCTTCTTCTTCTAGCTCTTGGAGAATATCAACTGCATCATCAGAATGTAAAACAGGTATAGCCCGTGCAAGAGCTCTTGGCCCAATTATATCAATTACCTTTTCCTGAACATTTTGATCAAGATAAACCAAAACTTCTGGATCAAGTGCTTTTCCTAAAAGAGATATAGCCGTAACTAATTCTTCACCAGTTAATCTTTCAAGCATATCAGCTTGATCAGCTGGATGAAGTGGAGAAATTAATTTTACTAATTCTTGCTTGTTATTGTTTTCAATTGAAATTGAAATTGCGTTTTCAACTTCAGGAGTTAAACCATATAAACTTCTAAAGTTTGTTTCTGTTTTAGAAACATCTTCAATTTCTAAATCATTTTTATTTTCTTTTAGGTCCATAATTATACCTTAGTTAAAATTTATTTCATATAATTTGAGCCTCAACTAAATATAATTAAATTATTACTCGTCATCTATCTCTTGAAAAACTTCTCTGATTAATCTCAAAGATTCCAAACCTGCAGGCGCTCCACAATAAATTGTAATCTGTAGCACTACATCTCTTATCTGCAATCTTGTAAGTCCATTATTTATAGCACCTCTGACGTGTAGTTTAAATTCATGTGATCTATTTAAAGCAGCAATCATGCCTAAATTCACTAGAGATCTATCTCTATCTGATAAATTTTCCTTATTCCATACTTCTCCCCATGCATACTCAGTAACTAATTTTTGCATGTCAGCACCCAACTCGTCAGCTGAGGCAAGAGCCTTATCAACATACTCATCACCTAGGACTTTTCTTCTTTTCGCAATACCTTTTTTAAAAATTTCACTTTCCATAATAATACCTCTATAAAATTTGTTGACTTACTAAATTTAAACCACATAAGAAAAGAGCAGAATGGCTAATGTGATAAAATAATCTGTCAGATAATTTTTTATTCAACAACTTACCTAAATAAATACCAATTGGTAATATTGGCAAAACCACAATACTCAACATTATACTTGTAGAAGTAAATAGTTGAAGATCAAAGAAAAAAGGTAATTTTGCTAAATTTATTATTAAAAAATAAAAACTCATAGTCCCCACAAATAATTGTCTTTCAAGCCCCATTGGTAATAAAAAAATTTGAGCTGGAATACCTCCTGTTAAGGCCACAAAGCTTGAAAAACCTGAAAAACCACACCAACCAATTGCTCTTGATAATGAAGATTTGATATTTTCTATTTTTTTAA
>CACIRZ010000037.1 GCA_902589185.1 uncultured SAR116 cluster alpha proteobacterium | reverse complement strand
GCAAAAAGTGGAATTGCTAGAACATTTCAGAATATAGCATTATTTAAGGGAATGAGTACATTAGATAATCTTATGACCGGAAGATTGTTAAAACAAAAGCAAAACTTTTTAATGCAGGCGCTGTATTTTGGTCCAGTGGCAAAAGAAGAAGAAGAACATCGCGAAAGAGTTGAAAGAGTTATAGATTTTTTAGACCTTCAATCAATCAGACGTACACCAGTTGGATCACTCCCATATGGTCTACAAAAAAGAGTGGAGCTTGGTCGTGCATTAGCAATGGAACCAGAAATACTTTTACTTGATGAACCTATGGCAGGTATGAATGTAGAAGAAAAGCAAGATATGAGTAGATTTGTTCTTACAGTTAATAATGAATTGAAGACAACAATAGTATTAATAGAACACGATATGGGTGTCGTGATGGATATTTCAGATAGAATAGTTGTATTGGACTATGGCAAAAAAATTGGATCTGGGCTACCTAAAGAAATTAGAAACAACAAAGCAGTTATTGATGCATATCTAGGTGTGTCTGATGATTAGTAAGGAAATTATTTTATGAGTGTAGAATTACTTAATTTTATTGAAACGGTATTGAATGGATTAATGTCCGGAGTGATGTATTCACTCGTAGCTCTTGGATTTGTTTTGATTTTTAAGGCATCTGGAGTTTTCAACTTTGCCCAGGGAGTTTTTGCTCTCTTTGCTGCGCTTACTCTAGTTGGTTATCAAACAGGTCAAGTGCCTTTCGCACATTTAATAAATGAACTTTTTGGAACGAATTATCATAATTGGTATGCCTCGATGCCAAATTTTTTAGCTATATTATTAACGATGGTAACCATGATTGCTCTTGCATGGATAATAGAACGACTGGTTCTAAAACACCTTGTTAATCAAGATCCTATAATCTTATTTATGGCAACTATTGGTTTAGCTTTTGCACTCGAAGGCGTGGGTGATTTAATGTGGGGATCTGATGTTAAGGTTTTAGACGTTGGTATTCCGAGTGGAGGATCAATCTGGTTAGAAGAAGCGACAATTGGTCTTGCCGCAGAAGGAAGTGATTATTACGGAATGTATGTGGATGTCTTAAATATTTGGGCAACAGTAATTGCTGTCATTTTAGTTGTATCCTTAGCTCTTTTCTCACAGTATACAAAAACAGGAAGAGCATTAAGAGCTGTTGCGGACGATCATCAAGCTGCATTGTCAGTTGGCATTTCACTAAGAAGTATTTGGATACTTGTTTGGGCTATTTCTGGTTTTATTGCAATGGTAGCTGGGATTATGTGGGGAACTGAGTCAGGGGTTCAGTTTTCTTTGTCATTAATAGCCTTGAAAGCATTACCTGTTCTCATACTGGGAGGCTTCACGTCTATACCTGGAGCTATTATCGGTGGTCTAATGATAGGTGTAGGTGAAAAATTAGCTGAAATTTATATAGGAGGTTATTTTGAAACAGGTGCACTTGAAAATTGGTTTGCCTATGTTATGGCTTTAGTCTTTTTATTATTTCGTCCACAAGGTTTATTTGGCGATAAGATTATCGAGAGGGTTTAAATTTAATGATTTACAAAGAAACTGGTCAATACAAATCTTCATATAAATCAGACCACGCAATTTTTCCTCTGTTACAGGATAAAATTGCATTTAGTACACTTATGTTTATAGCTTTTTTAATAATACCATTTGTAATTAATAGTTACTGGGAAAAAGCTATCTTAGTTCCATTTTTAATATTTTCATTAGCTGCAATCGGATTAAATATTTTAACTGGATATTGTGGTCAAGTATCATTGGGAACAGGCGGATTTATGGCTGTTGGGGCTTTCTCAACCTACAAAATTATGACCTATTTCCCAGATATGAATATAATGATTATTATCCTAATTTCAGGACTGATTACTGCTGCTGTTGGTATTATTTTTGGTCTACCTTCTCTGAGGATTAAAGGTTTTTATTTAGCTGTTGCCACACTTGCATCTCAATTTTTCTTGGTTTGGCTGTTTAACAAAGTTCCATGGTTTTATAATTACTCTGATACAGGTCAAATCACTGTTTCAGAAAGGACGATGTTTGGTGTTCCCGTTACAGGAGCGGAAGCCCCATCATACGCAACTTACTTGTTCTGTTTAGTTTTAGTTGTAGTATTGAGTTTTGCAGCCAAAAATTTAATAAGAAGTAAAATGGGTCGCTCTTGGATGGCTATTAGAGACATGGATATTGCTGCAGAAATTATTGGTGTGCCACCACTTAAGACAAAGTTATCAGCTTTTGCAATAAGCTCATTCTACATTGGTGTTGCAGGGGCATTGTATTTTGCTGTCTTTTTAGGTGCAATTGAAGTTACAGAATCATTTGATATTATGACAATTTCATTTCCAGTTTTATTTATGATTATTATTGGTGGACTAGGTTCAATGTTAGGCTCTTTTCTAGGAGCTGCATTCGTTGTTACCTTACCAATAGGTCTTAAATTTCTTATGGTTGATATGGTTGGGCTATCAGCTGTAACAGCAAAACATTTTGAGATAACAATCTGGGGATTGTTAATGATAGTTTTTTTAATTGTAGAGCCTCATGGCCTTGCAAGACTTTGGTCCATCGCAAAAGAAAAGTTAAGAAGATGGCCTTTCCCCTACTAAACTAGTTTTAGTAGATAACGTTAATTTTTTCTCAAGAGGAGGAACTAATGAGAATAAAGCAACTTTTAATAGGAATGACAGCCTCTGTTATTGCTGTTTCTAGTTATGTAGAAATGGCGATTGCAGATCTCAAATTTCCTATGTTGGTTTACCGAACAGGGGCTTACGCGCCTAATGGTATTCCAAACGCTGATGGTTTTGTAGATTATTACAAAATGATCAATGCTAGAGATGGTGGAATTGGTGGTGAAAAAATACTTCACCCTGAGTGTGAGACAGGATACAAAACACAAGTGGGTGTTGAGTGTTATGAAAAAAACAAAAAAGACGCTATGGTTTTCCAACCAATGTCCACAGGTATCACTTATCAGTTAATTCCAAAAGCAACAGCTGATGGTGTAACAATATATTCAACAGGTTACGGAAGAACATCTGCTGCCAATGGAAAAGTTTTTAAGTGGGTATTTAATGCTCCAGTTACTTATTGGGATGGTGCTTCTATTGCTGTAAGGCATATTCTAAAGCAAAATTTTGGTAACATTAAGGGTAAGAAAATTGCACTTGTATATCACAACTCTGCATATGGTAAGGAGCCAATAAGAACACTAGAAACACTAAGTAAAAAACATGGTTTTAAATTGATGTTATTACCTGTTGATCACCCAGGGCAAGAGCAAAAAGCTACTTGGTTAAAAATACGTAAAGCTCGACCTGACAATGTACTAATGTGGGGCTGGGGAGTTATGAACCAAGTTGCAATTAAATCTGCAGCATCTATTAAGTTTCCTATGGATAAATTTATTGGAATTTGGTGGTCTGGTTCTGAAAATGACGTTTTACCAGCAGGTCAAGGCGCACATGGTTATAAGTCTCTGACTTTTAATGCTCCTGGAACTAACTATCAAGTACATGCAGACATCAAGAAATTTGTTCATGACAAAGGAGAAGCCTCTGGTGATGGATCTCACTTTGGAACAGTACTTTATAACAGAGGTTTATTCCAAGCAATGGTTCAGGTAGAAGCAGCCACAGTTGCACAAAAAATTCATGGTACATCAAAAATCACTCCCGCTATGTACAGAGATGGTTTTGAAAATATTAATTTAAGTGCAAAAAGGCTTGAAGAGCTAGGATTTAAAGACTTTGCTCCTCCTTTCAAGATCACATGTGAGAATCATGGTGGTAGTGGACTAGCTGCTGTTCAACAGTGGGACGCAAAAGCCAAAAAGTGGAATATGATCACAGAGTATATGTATGGAGACTCATCTGTAGTTCAAAAATTAATCGCAGAAGATTCATCAAAATATGCTGCTGAGCAAAAAATTGCTGAGCGTTGTGGTTAAAAAAATATAATTGAGAGAGCCTATTTATTTAGGCTCTCTTTACTCATAGGAAAATAAAATGGATGACATTAAAGTAAGTAAAAATAAAAAATCACAAACATCTGAAGATGTTTTAATTGTAAATAATATAGAAGTTGTTTACAGCCACGTTATCCTTGTATTAAAAGGCGTAAGCTTAAAAGTTAAAAAAGGTGGTATCACAGCCTTACTTGGCGGAAATGGGGCTGGGAAAAGCACTACATTGAAATCAATTTCAAATTTACTTGCATCAGAAAGAGGAGAGGTCACTAAAGGTTCTGTTACTTACAGTAACGAATATATACACGATCTTGATCCATCTCAATTAGTTAAGAAAGGTGTAATCCAAGTCATGGAAGGAAGACACTGCTTCGAACATTTAACTGTTGAAGAAAATCTTCTAACTGGTGCCTATACTAGAACTAATAATAAAGAAGTTAAAGAAGACTTAGAAAGAGTTTATAATTACTTTCCTAGACTTCGTGACAGAAGAGCATCACTAGCTGGTTATACCTCAGGTGGTGAACAACAAATGATTGCAATTGGAAGAGCTCTGATGGCTCATCCTACTATGATTCTACTTGATGAACCTTCTATGGGCCTTGCTCCTCAGTTAGTTAAACAAATATTTGAAATAGTTGCTGAAATAAATAGGAAAGAAGGAGTAACAATTCTATTAGCAGAACAGAATACTAATATGGCACTTCAATATGCAGAATATGCATATATTCTTGAAAATGGTCGAGTAGTTATGGAAGGTACAGCTGAGTCAATGAGAGACAATGAGGATGTAAAAGAATTCTATCTTGGAATTTCAGGTGAAGGAAGACAGTCTTTCAAAGATGTAAAACAATACCGCAGACGTAAAAGATGGTTATAATATTTAAATGATTAAAAATAAATTTTTTGATGATCTAGAAACACGTTCAGTTGATGAAAGAAATAATGATCATTTAAAAAAATTAAATTACCTAATTAAAACAGCTAAGAATAATAAAAATCAATCATTAAGATTTGATAAACCTCTTGAGACTTTAGAAGATTTAGCCTCAATATCTTTGTTAAGAAAATCGGAATTAATTCAAAAACAATCTGATTATCCACCTTTTGCACAATTAAATGTTTCTGAAATTAAGGATTTTGCGCATATATATAGGTCTCCAGGTCCAATATATGACTTAGATGGTTACTCAAAAGATTGGTGGAGATTTTCTAGAGCATTGCATGCTGCTGGTTTTTGTTATGGAGATATTGTACAAAACTGTTTTTCTTATCATTTTACTCCTGCTGGCGCCATGTTTGAAGAAGCGGCAAAAATCTTAAAATGCACGGTTTTTCCCGCAGGTGGAGAAAATACTGATTTACAACTAGAAGTAATGAAAGATATAGGTACAACTGCATATGTAGGTGTTCCAGATTTTTTGAAAATCATTTTAGAAAAAGCTGATGAAAAAAAAATATCACTTTCAAAATTGACAAAAGCAATGGTAACTGGAGGACCTTTATTTCCTGCAGTTGCTCAAAATTTTAGAGAAAGAAATATTCACGTAAGACAATGCTATGGAACAGCAGATTTAGGACTTGTTGCTTATGAAGCAGCAGAGAATGATGGAATGGTTATAGACGAAAATGTAATTTTAGAGATCGTTAAACCGGGCACTGGAAAACCCTTAACTGACGGTGAAGTAGGAGAAGTTGTGGTCACTGTTTTAAATAATTATGAGTTACCTATAATTAGGTTTGCTACAGGTGATCTTTCAGCAATATTAGAAGGAAATAGTTCAACTGGTAGAACTAATAAAAGAATAAAAGGTTGGATGGGTAGAGCAGACCAAACAACAAAAGTTAGAGGTATGTTTGTTCAACCCTCACAAGTTAATAAAATTTTAGAAACTCTAAAGATAAACGGCTCTGCCAGAATGATTGTTAGTAGATCAAATGATAAAGATGAATTACTTTTGAAAGTTGAGGCTGAAGTTACAGACACAAATCAGATAGAATCTTTGGAACAAAAAATATCTAATGAAATTAAAAATATTATAAATTTAAGAGGTACTGCTAAAATAGTACCCATAAAAAGTTTACCAAATGATGGTAAAGTGATAGATGATATACGTGATTTTGGAGAGTAAAAAATGAAAATAGAAAATGTTAAAGCTGTTATTACAGGCGCAGGAAGTGGTCTTGGTGAAGGAACTGCTAGATACCTAAAAAATAAAGGAGCAGAATTACTGCTTATTGATTTAAATGCTGATGGACTAAAGAAGGTAGCTGATGACATAAATTGTAAATACGTTGTTGGAGACGTTTCTAATGAAGAAGAGATGAAAAATGCTATTAATGATTTTAATGAGATAAATTGCTTAGTAAATTGTGCAGGTATTGCAGTTGGGGCTAAAGTTGTATCGAGTAGAGGTATGCATGATTTAGGATTATTTGAAAAGGTTCTCAAAGTAAACTTGATTGGTAGCTTTAATATGCTCAGATTGTGCGCTGACAAAATGCAAGCCAATGAACCTGACAAAGAAGGTGAAAAAGGGGTTGTCATTAATACTGCTTCAGTGGCAGCTTATGACGGTCAGGTAGGACAAGCAGCTTATTCAGCTTCAAAAGGTGGTATTGTTGGTATGACTTTACCTATTGCTCGTGAACTTGCATCAAATGGTATCAGGGTAAATACTATTGCACCAGGGTTGTTTGCCACTGCCATGCTTGCAGGAATGAGTGACGAAGTTCAAAAAAGCTTAATTGCTACTACTGTCTTTCCCAAACGTTTAGGGACACCTTTGGAGTATGCAATGTTAGTAGAGAGTATTGTAACTAACGTATTACTTAATGGTGAAACTATTAGACTTGATGGTTCAGTTCGTTTAGCTCCTAGATAATATACATAGTGTATTTTATTTATGAAACTTAAGCCAAAATATTTTGAAGATTTTGAGGTAGGTCTAAATTTTGAATCTGAACCTACCTTAGTAACAAAGGACGAGATAATTGACTTTGCTTCAAAATACGACCCACAATCATTCCACTTAGATGAAGAAGCTGCTAACAATGGACCATTTGGTCAATTAACATCAAGTGGATTTATGACGCTAGGTAAATCATTTACACAAATTTTTAAAACTGGCGTTTATGATGGAACAAGCATGGGTGCTTGGGGAATTGACGAGCTAAGATGGACTAAACCTGTGTATCCGGGCGATTTATTAAAAACAAAAATTGAAGTTCTAGAAGCAAAAAAATCAGCAAAAAACCCTAGAAGAGGTACTGCAAGGTTAAAGCATACCGTAACAAATCAAAAAAATGAAATTGTTATGACATGGATATCTAACCAAATGCTTAGGACAAAGTCTTAATTTTATAAAAAAGCTTTCATTGCAGCCACTAACGCAACTCCATAAACAATCATAAATAATAGCAATGTATTAATTGAAAATCCCTTCATGAATGAAGCTTTTGCTAATTGAGAGGCTTGAAAAATTAAGTCTGGCCATGTGTAAGATACAAAATCACCTTGTGTAAAAATCACTTTAATTTTACCGTTAGCGTCAACTACTGGCAATCTTCTGAATCTGTCATTTGACATTATTCTTAACCAATCAAGAACATCATCATTTTCATTGGCTACTCTTGGGTTAGGGGTCATTATCTCTTCTAGTTTGGTAGTTTTAGGCGATTTGTTATTTTTAACTAACTTTTTTAAGATGTCTCTTTCTGTGACAATACCAACAACTTTTTGTTTATTATCTACAATGACAACTGATCCATAATTTTTATCAGCCATGACGTTGATAGCATCAGATACTTTGTCTTTTCCTAAGAATGTAATAGGTTGTGGTTTAGACTTAAATTCTGGCCTATCTATAAGACGACCACCTTTGCGAGTTTCCAAAATTTACCTCATTTGATTACTATGACTTGATATATATATATACATATCATTTTTGTTGAAACAAGCTGTGAAGCCTTAATTCAAAATAAATTTTATTTTTGATTAATATTTGTCCAGCCTTCATATCCCTCATCCATGCTAAATACATTTTTGAAACCATGATGACTGAAAAAATTGGCAGCTGATTGGCTTGAGTTTCCATGATAACAGTAAATTAAAATTGTATCGTTCTTATCTTTTTCTTTAAGAAAGTTTTGAATATTTAAATCTTCAAAATGAATGGCATTATCAATATGCCCATTCTTGAACGAATTGTAATCTCTTATATCTATTAAGATTAGATCATCTTTTGATAAAAGATCTTTTGCATCTTTTATTGAAATACGATTGTAAGACATTTTGTTTTATAAAGCTTCGATAATGACTGCTATTCCTTGTCCTCCACCAATACACATAGTAGCAAGACCATATTTTCCTTTACGTTTCCTTAATTCATATATAAGTTTTGTCATAATAATTGCACCGGTCGCACCCACAGGATGACCTAATGCAATAGCTCCTCCATTAACATTAACTATCTCAGGATTTAGACCCAATTGTTTATTGACGGCACATGCTTGAGCAGCAAAAGCTTCATTAGATTCAATTAAATCTAGATCTGCAACAGTTAATTGAGCTTTATTTAGTGCCATTTTTGATGCAGGTACAGGTCCCATACCCATTTCGTCGGGATCAACACCACCAAACCCATAAGAAACTATTCTTGCTAATGGCTTACCTTTTTTTGCCTTTTCTTCATTAGCTAGTACTAAAGCAGAAGCTCCGTCATTAATTCCTGAAGCATTACCAGCAGTTACTACACCATCTTTTTTAAAAGCAGTTCTGAGACCTGTTAATGTTTCCATACTAGTTTCTGGTTTTGGGTGTTCGTCTATTTCAAAAATCTCAATTCCTTTTCTTGTTTTAATTTCAATAGGTAGTATTTGATCCTTAAATGCACCATTTTCGATAGCTTCATATGCTCTTTTTTGACTAGTTAACGCAAATTCATCCTGCATTTTTCTACTAATTTGGTATCTACTAGAAATATTTTCAGCAGTTATACCCATATGTCCATGACCAAAAGGATCATGAAGTGCACCTAACATCATATCATGAACTTGTCCATCACCCATTCTAGAACCCCATCGGAAACCTTGAACAATGTGTGCACCATTTGACATAACCTCTACACCTCCTGCCATTGCAACTGTAGCATCTCCAAGCATGAGAATTTGAGAAGCACTTACAATTGCCTGAAGCCCAGAGCCACAAAGTCGATTTACAGTTAGCGCAGCAGATGCTTTGTCCATTCCAGCCTGTAGTGCAATAACTCTACTCACATACATATCTCTGGGTTCTGTATGTATAACATTACCAAAAACAGCATGCTCAATTTCATTAGCCTCAAATCCAGATCTTACGATGGCTTCTTTAGCCACTAAAGTTCCTAAATCGACAGGACAATGGTTTTTAAGAGTACCTCCAAATCCTCCAATTGCAGATCTGTTTGCTGACATAACGTAAACATTGTTCATTTTAGTTTTCCTCCAGAAAATAACTTTTGTTCTAATTTGTTAAAATTAAGTCTAAATCTCCTAAATCTTCAAAAAAAAGATTGATTCGAGTTTCATCAACATCTTGAATATT
>CACIRZ010000036.1 GCA_902589185.1 uncultured SAR116 cluster alpha proteobacterium | reverse complement strand
TCTTTCAAATATCCATAACCACCATGAATTTGAAGAGCCATATTACATATCTCAGAGCATACATCCGTTGCATATCTTTTAGCCATTGCACATAGTTTTGTAGCTTGTTTATCTGCGGTATCTAATGCACAAGCGGCTCTTAAAACCATAAGGCGAGAAGCCTCCAACTCAGTTGCCATATCGGCTAACTTAAATTGTGTAACCTGAAATTTATCAAGTGATTTACCAAACTGTTTTCTTTCTGCAGAATAACTCATAGATGCTTCTAAAGCTGCTCTAGCTCCACCCAAAGAACATGCGGCAATATTTACTCTTCCGCCATCTAGACCCTTCATTGCAATTTTAAATCCATCGCCTTCATTACCAACAAGATTATCTATTGGTATTTCACAATTATCAAAATTTACCATAGATGTATGTTGACTATTCCAACCCATTTTCTTTTCTTGTTTTCCAAATGTTAAACCCATTGTTCCTTTTTCTACTAATATACATGAGACACCACTAGCACCTTCTTCACCTGTTCTGCACATAACTGCAAAAATATCACTTGTAGGTCCCCCAGATATAAAGCTTTTTGAACCATTTAACACATAATGACTATTCCCCTTTTTTGTAGCTTTAGTTTTCAATGCCACAGCATCTGATCCAGAACCTGGTTCAGTAAGACAGTAACTAGACATCATTTCCATAGTTGATAACTTTTTAATAAATCTCTCTTTTATATGATCTGATCCATGAGCATCTATCATCCAAGTAACCATATTGTGAATAGATATGTACGCTGCAGTAGACACACATCCCCTAGAAAGTTCTTCGAAACAAATAGCAGCGTCCAACCGACTGAGACCTGAACCTCCATAATTCTCATTCACATAAATAGCAGCCAAACCAAGTTCAGCTGCTTTTTTTAGAGTTTCGACTGGAAAAATCTCGTTTTGATCCCATTCAGATGCATAAGGCATGAGTTCTGTTTCAGCAAAATTCTTTGCCATTTCTTTTATATTTAACTGATCTTCGTTATATTCAAAGTTCATTTGTTACCTCTTCATTACCTATTCATACTTACTAAATTTTATGTGACTGTAAAATCATCTCTGATGCCTTTTCAGCAATCATTAATGTCGGCGCATTCGTATTACCAGAAGTTATAGTAGGCATTACTGAAGCATCCGCAACCCTAAGCCCATCTACTCCTCTTACTTTTAGATTACTATCTGTCACTGAGGTTTTGTTTGAGCCCATTGCACACGTACCGACTGGATGAAAAATCGTTGTACCAATATCACCAGCAACTTTTTTGAGTTCATCTTCGGTCTGAAACTTTATACCCGGCGCAAATTCTTTTGGATTATATTTTTTCATTGCAGGTTGAGAAATTATTTTTCTAGCTAACTTTATAGATTGAGCAGCTACAATTTTATCTTTTTCTTCGGATAAATAATTGGGGTCTATTGATGGAGCTATCTTGTAATCTTTTGATGAAATGTGAACATTACCTCTGCTTTGAGGGTTAAGGTTACAAACACTTGCTGTTAAACCTGGAAAACTATGCAACGGGTCTCCAAATTTATCTAGAGAAAGAGGCTGAACATGAAATTGAAGGTTGGGTGTTGCGTAAGATTTATCAGACATTGCAAAAATACCTAATTGACTTGGCGCCATTGACATTGGTCCAGATCTCTTGAGAGCATATTCTAAACCAATAGCTATTTTACCAAGTAAAGAGTTTGCTTTTTGATTAAGTGTTTTAGCATTTTCTAGCCTGTAAATAACTCTCAATTGAAGATGATCTTGTAAATTCTCACCAACATTATTACTCTCAACCAAAGTATTAATGCCTAAGTTTGAGAGTATTTTTGGGTTACCAATACCTGATAATTCTAATATTTTAGGTGACCCTATAGATCCAGCAGAAAGCACAACTTCTCTGTTCGCAAAAATGTCTTCTAGCTTTCCATTTCTAAATACTTGTATACCTTTGCACTTTTTGTTGTTCAAAATTATTTTATTAACTTCACATTTACTTATTATTTTAAGGTTCTTTCTATTTTGAATTGGTTTAATAAATGCTTTAACAGTATTCCACCTAAACCCAGAATTTTGATTTACTTTAAAATAAGAAACTCCAAAATTATTTCCTTCATTAAAGTCATCTGTTTTAGGTATTCCAGCTTCAATAGTTGCGTCTCTAAAACTATCTAAAATATCCCATGAAAGCCTTTGTTGATTTACTTTCCATTCGCCACCAGCGCCATGAAACTCACTTTCACCTTCATAACTATCTTCCATATTTTTGAAATATGGTAAAACATCATCCCAACTCCAACCTTCATTACCCATTTGTCTCCATTGGTCATAATCACCTGCTTGTCCTCGCATATAAATCATACCATTTATTGACGAACAACCTCCCATGATTTTACCTCTTGGATAATTTAGAGATCTTCCGTTTAATCCTTTTTGAGAAGTAGTTTTATAAAGCCAGTCTGTTCTTTTATTTCCCATGCAGTAAAGGTACCCTACCGGTATATGAACCCAGTGGTAATTATCATTTCCTCCAGCTTCTATTAATGCTACAGAATATCTATCGTTTGCTGATAATCGATTCGCTAAGAGACATCCAGCAGTTCCTGCACCAACAACGATAAAATCAAAGCTTTGTTTCATACAGATTGCCTTTTATAATTGTATAAAATAATAAAAATTGGTATTATAGTATTTGATATAAAAATAATTTTCTATGTAAAAAAATTTAAATCTGCTTTAGAAGAAAATTTTTAAAACTAGTTAATTCTACTTTTCGTTCCAAGAAGGTGATCTTTTGTCTAAGAAGGCACTAATACCTTCGTGTGCGTCTATTTCCATCATGTTAATTGCCATTACTTCAGAAGTATAGTGATAAGCCTCATCCAGTGACATGTCTACTTGTTTATAAAAAGCCTCCTTTCCAATCTTTACTGTAGAAGTTGGCTTTGAAGCTATTAATTTTGCTAAGTTTAGTGTGTCAACATGAAGCCGTTCTAATGGCACACATTTATTAATAAGCCCAAACTGAACAGCTTCTTGTGCGCTAAGTTTTTCTCCAGTTAAGAGCATTTCCATGATTTTTTTTCTGCTAATGTTTCGAGAAACCGCAACCATAGGTGTTGAGCAAAAAAGACCTATATTTACACCTGGGGTCATAAATGAAGATTGTTCCGAAGCAACAGCTAAATCACAACTTGCTACTAGTTGACAGCCAGCAGCAGCAGCAATTCCACAAACTTCAGCTATAACTGGTTGTGGCAACCTTAATATTGTTTGCATTAATATTGAACATTCATCAAACAAATTTTTAAAGAAAACTTTATTTTTCTTATTTTGTCTAAGTTCTTCTAGATCGTGCCCAGCTGAGAAACCAGGTCCCTCAGAAGAAATAATTATTACTTTTATTTTAGTTTGCGCAGAAACATCTCCTAGAGCTTTTGTAAGATTTTTTATTAATTGTAAAGATAATGGATTATGTTTTTCACCGTTAGTTAATTCTATCCTAACTATGTTTTCAGTTTCATTTTTAATAGAAAAAAAATTATCCATTTTTTGATCATAAGTTGTTTTAATAATTATTTGAAACATATTTTGAATTTTGGTCAATAAATAATCTTATTTTATTGTTTGTTTTACTTAAATTTAAAATCACATTAAATTTGATTAAAAAGAATTGTTATTAAATGAAAAATTTTAATTATAAAGTTTTAGTCTTAATTCTAACTGGAACAGCAGCTCTTGCGCTAGCAATAGGAATTGGCAGGTTCACTTATACTCCTATACTGCCCTTTATGTTAGAAGAATTAAATATTACTAAAACCGAAGGTGGTTTAATTGCATCATGGAACTTTTTTGGGTACCTGTGTGGTTCACTCTTATCAATTTCGTCAATTTTTAAAAAAAAAGTTAAGCTAGTTTTTTTTATTTCTATAGTACTTTCAATATCAACTACATTTTTAATGAGCATAAATGATGAAGTAATATTTTTTATTATTATTCGATTCATAAGTGGTTTATCCAGTGCTTTTGTTCTCATATTTGGCACGGCTTTAATTCTACCAAGCATACAAGCATTTGGGAAAAAATCACTTAGCACTTCACACTTTATGGGTGTAGGTTTTGGAATAGTCATATCTTCCATTATTGTCACATTTTTAGGAGAATTAGGTTTCAATTGGGATGATTTATGGATTGGTGTTGCTGTGTTGTCAGTAATTTTAGCTGTTCCAATTTTTATATATACTCCTAACGAAATTTTGCAGCACTCATATTCTCAAAATTCAAATTATAAAAATAATTTTAGTTTTTCTTTAATTTCTATTTCATATGGTTTGTACGGTTTTGGATACGTAATTTTGGGGACTTTTATTTCAGCCATGGCTAGGGAAACATCTGGCTTAGAAGCCACTGAAATGTATGTTTGGTTATTAGTAGGTTTAGCAGGCATACCTATGGTTGTTTTTTGGCCATGGTTTGGTGAAAAAATTGGCAATGATTTAGCTCTTTTTTTAGCTTGTGCTATAATGGGATTAGGAGTTTTAATGCCAGTGCTATTAGAAAATAAAGTTGGGATTACTTCTGCTTCTATTTTACTTGGCTCAACGTTTATACCAATAACTGCACTTGCATTATTAGAGGGTCAGTCTAGATTTAGAGGGTCAATTAGGGTCTCTACTGCCATTTTAACTTCATCATTTAGTATAGGACAAATGATAGGACCTTATTTTGGTGGAGTTATAATTGATTTATTTAATTCTTATAGTATTGCTTTAACTATATCCTCAATATCACTTTTTATTGCTTCTATATTAATGATTAATCCAACAAGATTTCTTAATAGAAAATTTAGAGGTATTCTTTAAGTATTTTTGAACCTAAATCTGCAACTGGTTCTGCTTGTTCTCCTACTTCATAGGCATTTTCACCTGAGTTATTTCCGTCAATAACACGCTTTGCTATACCTTGAAGAATACCAGCAAATCTAAAACAATTAAATGCTAGTAAAAACTTCCAATATTTTGGCTTATCAAAACTAGTTAAATTTAAATAACTTTCTAAAATTTTTTCTTCAGTTGGTATACCAGAGTAAAACTTTTGATTATTAAAATTACTTAAACCACCTATTGGCCATGTTTTTTCGAATTTAAGCATTAATACCCAGTATGATAAATCAATAAAAGGGGGTGATAGTGTTGACAATTCCCAGTCTAACAAACCAATTATTCTTGGAATAGATTTATTTTTTTCTAAAATCATATTATCTAAACGAAAATCACCGTGTAAAAGACATGGTTTCAAATTATCTATTTCAGTTGGAATATATTTTGGTATGGTATCTATTAAGTATTCCATACTTTTTATATGTTTTGTTTCAGAGTCTCTGTATTGTTTTATCCATAATTTAATTTGTCTTTCAAGATAACCATAAGGTTTACCAAAATTCTCTAAATCAATTTTTTTTAAATCTAATTCAACTAATTCTGCCAAAATTTTAATTTTATGTTTATAAATTTTATCTCTTTGTTCTATTGTATAATTTGGAAGATCTGGATCAAACTCGTGTGTACCATTTATAAATTCCATAACATAAAATTCACTTCCAATTATATCTCCATCACTACAATATCCATACATTTTAGGAGTAGGAATTTTTGAATTTGATAAAGCATTCATCACTTTATATTCTCTGTCAATTCGATGTGCACCTCTAAGGAGATTTCCTAATGGCTTAGATCTAAGCACAAAGCTTTTATTTTCTGATTTCAAAAGAAATGTAGGATTAGATTGTCCTGTTTCAAACTTTTTAACATATAAAATTTGTTCATCAATTGATGTGTTTTTCTTTAACCAAAGATTTATACTATTAATTTTATTTTTTACTGACATATTTACTTTACTAATTTATTCTTATTGAAATGCCATATTTAAATAAAATTTTAGGTATATGATATATGACTATTCAATCTAACACTGTTTTAATAACAGGTGCAAGCAGAGGGTTAGGTGCAAATTTTTCTAAAGTATTAGCACAGGATGGATTTCAAATTATTGGTGTTGGACGTAATATACAAAATCTAAAATCAGTTATTTCATCTCTTCCTAACCAAGATTTAGGTCATTCATATTTAGAACTTGACATTACAGATGAGTTACAAGTCCAAAAGATGTTAAATAATATTAACATTTACGCATTAATAAATAATGCAGGTATAGCAAATACCAAATTGTTACATAAAGAAACTTATTTAGATTTAACAAAAATAATTGATACTAATTTATTAGGTTCAATTAATGTATCGAATGCCTTAATTCCAAACATGATTAAAAATAATTATGGAAGAATTATTAACATTGCTTCCACACTTGGTTATAGACCTTTATCATTTGTTGGAGCATATTCAGCAACTAAAGCTGCTTTAATACAAATTACTAAATCTCAATCAATAGAATTAGCAAAATATAATATATGTGTTAATGCACTTGCACCAGGCTACATACTGACAGACATCAATAGAAAACAATTAGAAGGTGATGCAGGTGTTTTACTTAAAAAGAAAATACCTCTCAAAAGATTTGCTACTGTAGAAGAACTTGATGTGATTATTTCTATGTTACTAAATCCACTAAACACCTATATGACTGGTGCTACAATAGCTGTTGATGGTGGGCTAAGTACAGGACTTTGATAATAGGAGAAATTTATGGATTTCACACTCCCTGAACATATCGAAACTCTAAGATTAAAAACAAGAGACTTTGTTAATAAAAAGATTATTCCTCTAGAGTCAGATATTTCCTCATATGATAAACATGAAAATATAAATGAAGATTTGCTAAATCAAATCCGTTTAGATGTTAAAGCAGCTGGTCTTTGGTCACCTCAAATGCCTTCATCTAGATCTGGTCTTGGATTAGGTCCTATTGGTATGTCTGCCCTATATGAAGAAATGAATAGATCAATTTTTGGTCCTGTTTGTTTCAATTGTGCAGCTCCTGACGATGGTAATATGTACATACTTAATAAAATCGCAACTGAAGAACAAAAAGTTAAATGGCTTGATCCAATAATTAAGGGGGATGTTCGCTCTTCCCTTGCCATGACTGAACCAGCACCTGGCGGTGGCTCTGATCCATCAATGATTAAAACAGAAGCTGTTTATTCAAATGGTAAATGGATAATTAATGGTCTTAAGTGGTATATTACAGGAGCTGCTGTTGCATCTCATTTTATCCTACTTGCCAAAACTAAAGATGGCTTAACTGCTTTCCTTTATCATAAAGATCAACCAGGTTGGAAAATTAAAAGACGTATTCCAATTATGGGCCCTGAAGAACACGGTGGGCATTGTGAGATAGAGTACAATGGCCTAGAAATCCCTGACGATAATAGGTTAGGAGAGGTTGGTAAAGGTCTTAAAATTGTTCAAATACGGCTCGGCCTTGCACGTCTCACACATTGCATGAGATGGATAGGTCTCTCTAAAAGATGTTTAGAAATTGCGTTAGATTATGTTTCCAATAGAGAAGGCTTTGGTGTTAAACTTTCAGATAGAGAATCTGTTCAAATAAGACTTGGTAAATCCGCTATGGACATTGACATTTCTCGTTTGCTTGTAATGAGAGCCGCTTGGAAAATTGAACATGGTAGCAAATCTAGACAAGATGTTTCAATGGCAAAAATATTCGTCGCCGATACCTTAAATCTCGTTTCAGATACTGCTATTCAACTAAATGGAGCTAAAGGTTATAGTAAAGATATTATACTTGAATGGATTTATCGTTATGCACGTCAAGCCAAGTTAGTTGACGGAGCTTCAGAAGTTCATCAAATGATTATTAATAGATTTTTTAATAATTATAAAACTGATTTTTGGCATTGGGGTATAGGTCATGATAGTTAATTTCTTAATATTTTTTCTATTTGTTCTAATGAATTTATAATTTGATCTGGTTTTCCTGGTAATTTCTCCAATGTACTATCAAATCTATTGACCCATATAGTTCTAAATCCATAATATGAAGCTGCATGCATATCCCATGCGTTACTTGAAAAAAATAATACGTTTTCTTTATTTACTCCCATCTTTTTTTCCACTAAATCATATACAACACTTGCAGGTTTATAAACTTTGCATTCATCTACGGATAATATTTCATCCATCAAATTTTTTATTTTGGCATTTGATACAGCGCTTTCTAACATTTTTTTATTTCCGTTTGATAATATAGCTGTTTTCAAACCCATATTTTTAATATTTTCAAGAACGGATTTGACTTCAGGATATGCTTCTAATTTTAAGTATAATGATAATAATTCTTCTCTTAATTTTGTATTTTTTATATTTAATGTTTCCATTGCATAATCTAGAGCATCAGATGTGATTTTCCAAAAATCTATATATTCTTTCATTGAGTTTCTTAACCAGGTGTATTCTACTTGCCTTAGTCTCCACAAACTTGAAAGTTCATTCCATTTATCACCAACTTCTTTTGATAATTCTCGACATGCTGCATTTATATCGAATAATGTACCATATGCATCAAATACACATGTTGTTATTTTATCCATTTTTTTCCTCACTTAGATATTCATAAAAACTTTTTTGATTTTTTTGTGCCCAGTCTATGTACTTCTTATTTTTAATTCGTCTTAGTGCAAAAATTTTTGATACTTTTATGTTTCTCATTTTCAATGATTTTATCTGATATTTTTTATAGGCCTGATCAATTTTAATTGAAAATCCTTTTTCCTTAGTAACTGATTCTTTTTGAAGGTTTAACTTATAATATTCATTTGTTATCATCTCTACTTTGTTTTTTATATTTAGTAATATAGCTGTATTATACACATCTTGACTTCTATAATTCTCAAATTTGTTTATTAAATTTCTTTTAACAAATGGATGAAAACTACATGGAATGTCTCCTATATCATTTATAGATAAATACTTTTTGTTTTTTCCTGCGAATTCTCCAATTAATTCTTCATTTTTGTATACTCGTGTTGGTGCAAATGATAATTCATTTTTTTTTACTAATTCGTACATTTTTTTAAGATAGTTTTCTGACCACTCATCGTCAGCATCCAAAAAACCTATGTATTCTCCTCTTGCTTTTAAAAGTCCCAAATTTCTTGCATTACCAGGTCCTGTTTTTAAACCATTTGTTTTCAAGATTTTAATTATCATGTTTTTATTCATTTTAGGGATTATATTTTTGTAATTTTTTCCATCGTCTATTACCAAAATAATCTCAATTTTTTTTTCTAAATCTATGTTTTGGTTGTTTATTGAGTTTAAAGATTTTTTCAGTGTATTCACTGCTTCATATACTGGTATAATTATTGAAACATTTATTTTCATTTAATTTCTTTTTTTTTTCTTTATATTGTCATTAGTTTTAAACTTTGCAAAATTTTATTTGTAAGGAAAATTCCTAATGAAGCCACTCTTACTTCATCCCATAAATTGGAAAGACTATTCTTTAATTGATTCTGGTGATGGAAAAAAATTAGAACGTTTTGGAAATTTCTTATTTACTAGACCTGAACCACAAGCCCTGTGGTCAACAAGATTATCTGTTAAAGAGTGGGAAAAATCTTCTGGAACATTTTTAACATCTTCAAATCCATTAAACGAAGATGCTAATGGTAAATGGTCTTTTAAAAAATATTTACCACTAAAATGGGAAATGGATTATGATAATATAAAATTTTTTGCAACTCCAACACCTTTTAGACACCTTGGTTTCTTTCCTGATCAATCTCCACATTGGCTTTGGGCTGCAAAAAAAATAAAAGCTGCTATTAATTATTCAGACAAACCTTTATCTCCTAAAGTTCTTAATCTATTTGGTTATTCTGGTCTCGCTTCATTACACG
>CACIRZ010000035.1 GCA_902589185.1 uncultured SAR116 cluster alpha proteobacterium | reverse complement strand
GTTACAAAGGTTGCAGTTGCTAGAATAAACCATTTAAATGATGAATTGGTCTCAGAAATTAAGGGTGACAATTTAGTCTCAAAATAATCTAAAAATATTAGCAAACGGTTTTATTATTATTGGAACATCATTTTCATAATTAGTATCTATTGTTACTGAAACAGACATACCAACGCGAAGATCTTTTTTATTTTCTTTCTCATCGTCATTATCAATCAAATTACCTATTGTTAATTTCACAGGAATTCTTTGAACAACTTTTACCCAATTTCCTGAAGAGTTTTGGGGTGGTAAAATAGAAAACTCTGCACCAGTAGCAGGACTAATACTCTGAACACTTGCATTCCAAGTAAAATATGGAAAGGCATCTGGAATAAAAAAAGCTGATTGCCCTTCTTTAATGTTAGTTAAATCAGTTTCTTTTAAATTAGCTTCTAACCAAGAGTTTTTTTCGTCCACTATAGCAAAAAGTATTTTCCCTATATCTATATATTCACCCTCTTCTAAGTTTAACTTAGCAATAATTCCATCTTGTTTAGCAAAAACATTTGCTTGTTCGATATCAAATTTAATTTGATTTAATTTGCTCATATACTTTAGATACAGAGGATGCTCAGTAGGTTTAATATTTTGATTACCATTTAATGTTGTTAAGATAGTTTTAAGTTTATCTTCGCTAATTTTTAATTTTTGTTTTGAAGATAGATATGAATGTTTAATTTTTTCTAGTTCATTGTTCAAGTCAACATATTTTAAATTGTTAAGGGCAGAGTTAAATAAATACTTAGCTTCATCTAGTTTACTTTTAAGACCTACTCCTTTTTCAACTAGATTTTTAATCCTGTTGAGTTCTAATTTTTGATATTCAACCTTTTCTTTCGCTAATTTTATTTCAATATCTACGATGCTCTTAACTCTTTTTATTTCAGCAGAATAAAATCTAATTTCTTCTTTAGCTAATTTTACTTCTTCTTTCGCTTCGTTGTATTTTGATTTCCTATTTTCAATTTCTTTAATTATATTAATCAGATTTTGTTTTTGTTCATTTAAGTTTAGTTCAAGTTTTTTTGTATCAATTTTAAAAAGTCTTTCTCCTTTAGATACTCTTTGGTTGTCTTTAACAAAAACTTTTTCAACCCTACCAGAGACCTGAGATTGAACTGATATAATTGGAGCTTTTATATAAGCATTTTCTGTAGTTATATAACGTCCTAAAGAATAAAAATAACCAAGAGTAATTAAAACAATAAAAGTTGGTAATAAAATCAATAAGATAAATCTTGTCAATTTATTGTTTTCTAATATTTTCTGGTTATTAAACTCTTCAGGCATTTAAAATTTCCTTATTATATTTTAGAAGTTAAATCTTTTTTAAGTATCTGAAGTAAGTCTCTTAACTTATTGAGATCGTCACTTTCTAATATTGACAATGAGTCTTTTCTATAAGCAGCGGCTTTGTCTCTCATAGAAGATATAAGAGGTTTTATTTTCTGCGATAAATATATATTTTTTATCCTACGATCTTTACTTTCAATTTTTCTTTCAACCCATCCCTTCACTTCCATTCTATCCAAAAGTCTACTTAAAGGAGCTTTTTCCATATCCATCAGAGTTGCAAGTTCTGACTGATTTATACCGTCTTTAAAATAGAGATAAGTTAAGAGCCACCATTGAGATCTAGTAAGGCCTATAGAGGCCATTTGACGATCATATAAAACACGAAGTAGTCGTGCTACATCATGAATTAATAAACCAATATTATCTTCAAATGTTTCCTTCAAAAAAAATTACCTTTGCTAAATAGTTTCCTAGTAAACTATTTAGTTAACATATTTAATAAATTAGTAAAAGATAAATTATCAATTAACTAAATTTTTTCTAAATTTTGATTTTTCTTCAGAAGCATCCCAATTTCTAGAATATTTAGGAGGATTTGATTTACTAACTTTTAATAGTATGAAAGCTAGACCACTAAAATTATCAAGAATTTTTTTTCCTTCTAATAATTCTTGCTCTGTTACCACAGTTTTAGTAATAGGAAAGCCACACCCCTTTGCAATCATATCTAAATTAACACCTAAACCTGTATGAGATGTTTGCCCACCTGTTTCCAAATATAATCCATTATCTACACAAATAATAATAAGGTTCTTGGGTTTAATAGTTGCTATTGTAGCCAAACAACCCATAGACATTAAAATATCACCATCACCTGAAACACATAAAACTCTATCATTAGGTCTTGATAAAGCAAGACCAAGAGAGGTTGGCAACGCACCTCCCATAGCACCTCCAAATAAAAAAGTATTTGAACTTTCTTTAGTTAAAAAACCAATATCTTTTGCTGGCCCTGCTAAACCCGATATTATAAGAAATCTATTGTTATCACCAATCAAAGTTGGAATTGCTTTTTTTCTATCTAATAAAACCATTTTTTTAATTTATACTAAAAAACCTTAGCTCCAATTAATTTTTGAGAAAGCAAAACAGCTACAGATCTCTCTGACTTAAATACCATTGTCAAAGCTGCTTTAATTGTACTTTCAACATCTTCTTCTTTTTCAATTTTAATACAATTTACTCCCATTGAATTTAATGTTGGTATTACTGCTTCACCCATTGCAAATTGCCAAGGATTTCCTTCACCAAATTCGCCTCTCATTGTTATAATAGTAAAAAAAGGAAATTGACCATGTTTTATTAATGATAATTGATTAATACAATTTCCAACACCACTACTCTGCATTAACAAAACAGCTTTAGATCCTCCTAGATACGAACCAGCAGCGATGCCTACGCCCTCTTCTTCTGATGTTAAAGGAATAGCTATAACTGAATTATCTTTTGTTGCATTATCAATTAATATCTTATGTCCCGCATCAGGGACATAACTAAATAATGTAATTCCGTCATTTTTTAATATTTTATAAAGTTTATCTTGCCAGCTCATTTTTTTATTTAATATTAAATCAGAAAATAAGTATATTACTTAATCTTGGTAAATCCTGGCCGCATTGTATTTTAACTCAGGAATTTTCCCAATTGGATCCAGTTTTGAATTAGTTAATACATTGGCTGCAGCTTCTTTAAAACAAAAAGGTAAAAACAACATTCCAGGAAGAAGATCGTTATCATATCTAATTTTTATTTTTATTTTTCCTCGTCTTGTTTCAATTGTAACTTCTCTAGTTAAATCAATATTATAGAATTTGCTGTCTTTTTCATTTATAAAAACTATCGGGTCTGGCTCAAGATCGTTCAAAATTATAGCTTTTCTTGTCATAGTACCGGTATGCCAATGTTCTAACAATCTTCCTGTGGATAGTATCAATGGAAAATCACTATTTAATTGATCAATTGGATTAATCAAATCAACAGGTACAATTTTAGCCAAATTGTTTGATGTCGGAAAACCATCATAAAATATAATATCTTCACCTGGAATATTTTGACTTCTTACAGGGTAAGTCACATAATTTTCTTTTTCTAACCTTTCCCATGAAATATTATTTAGAGAAGGCATTATTAATTTCATTTCATCGAAAATTTCTTTTGGTGAGTTGTAATTCCAATCTAGACCAATTCTTTTTGCAATTTCTTGAATGATCCACCAATCTTGTTTAACATCTTTTGGAGGATCCACCACATTCCGTCCTATTTGTACTTGTCTGTTTGTATTAGTGTAAGTACCTAATTTTTCAGCATGAGCAGATGCTGGTAAAATAACATCTGCGAACCAAGCTGTTTCAGTCATAAAGATATCTTGAACAACTAAATGATCTAACTTTGCTAAACCTTTTCTAGTATTTATTAAATCTGGATCTGACATAGCAGGATTTTCACCTTGAACGTACAATCCTTTGATTTCACCTGAATTTATACCTTTAATAATTTCTACAACTGTTTTACCTTCATTGAGATCTAAATTTGAATTCCAAAATTTCTGCATTTTTTCATTATTTGTTTTTATTTTAACAGAATTATAATCTGGATATGACATAGGTATTAGCCCTGCATCAGAAGCTCCTTGTACATTATTTTGTCCTCTTAAAGGGTGCAAACCTGTGCCTGGTTTTCCTAAATGTCCTGTGATCAACGCTAAATTTATTAATGAAAAAGCGTTTTGAGTTCCATGCACATGTTGTGAAATACCCATTCCCCAAAAGATGATTGATGTTTTTGCCTTTGCATATATTCTTGCAACTTCTCTAATAATTTCTTTTCGTATTCCACATAATTTTTCCATTAAAGCAGGATTAAATTTTTTTATCTCTTTTTCTAATTGTTCGAACCCTTCAGTATAATTTTCTATATATTCTTTGTTTGTTAAATTCTCATTTATAATTGTAAAAATCATAGCATTTAACAAAGCTAAATCCTGCCCTGGATTAAATTGCAAATGATGTGTCGCGTATCTTGATAGGCTTTGCTTTCTTGGATCTAAAATAATTAATTTGGTTCCATTTTTGACTGCTTGTTTAAAATATGAAGCTGCAACAGGATGATTTTGTTCAGGTCTAGCTCCAATTAAAATTATACACTCGCTATCTTTCACAGCTGTAAATGGTGCTGACACAGCTGCTGATCCAACTGATTGTAATAATGCAGCTACAGATGATGCATGACATAGTCTTGTACAATGATCTACATTGTTGGTCTTAAAGCCAGTCCTTATCAATTTTTGGAATATATATGCTTCTTCATTTGAACCTTTTGCTGATCCAAAACCTGCTAAAGAGTTTATTTTATTATTTTTTAAAATTTCAGTAAATTTTTTAGATGCAAGATCTAATGCTTCTTCCCAAGAAGCTTTTCTAAAGTATTTATAAATATCTTTGTCATCAATTGATATATCCCAAGATTTCGATTTTTTGCTAATTCTAATTAAAGGTGTTGTTAATCTTAGTGGACTATTTATGTAATCAAACCCAAAACGTCCTTTTACACATAATCTGTTTTCGTTAGCAGGACCATTTAGGCCATCAATTGCTACTATTTTATTATCCTTTACACTTACTAATGTCTGGCAACCAACCCCACAAAAAGGACATAAACTCTTTATTTTTTTTTCAGGAAAAATTGTCTGATCATTATTTTTGTCTAATAGAGACGTTTCAATAAGAGCGCCAGTTGGACAAGCTTGGACGCATTCGCCACAACCAACACAACTGCTCTCACCCATTGGATCTTTCATGTCGAAAACAGGATAGCTATTAGCTCCCCTTCCAGACATTCCTAGCACATCATTTACCTGCACATCTCTACACGCTCTAATGCATAACCCACATTGTATGCATGCATCTAAGGACACAGTCATTGCAGGGTGACTTTGATCTATGTTTGGGACATAGTCTTTGTTTTTTTTTAAAAATCTAGATTTATTAATTTTTCTCTTGTTAAGTATATTCCAAAAATGGTTTCCATGAAAATTTTTATATTTATTCTTAGGTTGATCTGATAAAAGCAATTCTAAAATTAAGTTTTGAGACTTTTCAACTTTACGAGTGTTAGTAAAAACTTTCATTCCCTGTGTCGGTTGTCTTATACATGAAGCTGTTAACGTCTTTTCTCCTTGTATTTCTACAACACAAGCTCTGCAGTTGCCGTCTGGTTTATAACCATTTTTATCACTGTGACAAAGATGAGGAATTTCTATTCCTTCTCTTATAGAAACATCCCAAATTGTTTCATTATTATTAGCTTCAACTTTTCTAGTATTAAGGAAAAATGAAATTTTATTATTCATTTTTTAACTCTTCACTAAAGAAAGAAATACTTGATTTTATAGGATTTGTTGCTGCCTGACCTAACCCACAAATTGATGAACTCTCCATTACTTCGCACAAATCCTCAAGAAGAGAGATATTCCAATCTTTTTGTTTCATTATATTAACGGCTTTCTCACATCCTACCCTGCAAGGAGTACATTGACCACAGCTCTCAGATTTAAAAAATTCAATCATATTTAAAGCTACATCCTTTATTTTATCTTTATTAGAAAGAACAACAACAGCAGCAGAACCAATGAATGTGTTATATTTATCAAGAGTATCAAAATCTAATGGGACATCATTTATATTTGCAGGTAAAAGACCAGAGGATGCCCCTCCAGGTTGGTAAGCTTTGAATTGATGACCTTCAATCATACCTCCAGAAGCTTCAATTATATCTAAAATAGTAGAGCCTGAAGGAAGTAAATATAAACCTGGATTTTTCACTCTCCCTGAAACTGAGTAACTTCTGAGTCCCATACAGTTATTTTTATTAAAGTCTGTAAAAATTTTGGGGCCTTCTCTCATTATTCTTGCTACCCAGTAAAGAGTTTCAACGTTATGAACTAATGTTGGTTTACCAAAAATACCAGATTGACCAACGTATGGTGGCCTGTGTCTAGGCAAACCCCTTTTACCCTCAATACTCTCAATCATAGCGCTTTCCTCGCCACATATGTAGGCTCCAGCACCTCTTCTAAGATCAATATAATTTAAAGGAATAATCTTTTCATTTTCTAGTGTTATAATTTCATCTTTTAAAATTTTTAAGATTGCAGGATATTCATCTCTTATATAAATAAAACATTTTTCAGCATTTATAGAAGTTGCTGCCATCAACATTCCTTCTAAAAACATGTGAGGTTCTTTTTCAAGATAATATTTATCTTTAAATGTTCCAGGTTCTCCTTCATCTCCATTAACTGCTAAATATCTAGGTCCCTTTTCATTAGAAACCAGTTTCCATTTTTTTGCTGTTCTAAAACCTGCACCTCCAAGGCCTCTTAAATCAGCTTTAATAATATTATCATACCAAATATCTTTCCGATCTTTGACTTCTTTAAGTTTCTGATATCCACCTTTATTAGTATAATCATAAAAAGATTGATAATTTGGTATTTTTGGACTTTTCCATTTCTTTTCAATTGCTTCAATAACTTTTTCCAAGTTTGCATTTTCAACATGAAAATGACCTATCTCTAATGCTGGGGCAAAGGCACAACGTCCCATACAAGGAGCATCTAAAACTCTAATATCTTGATCTTGAAATCTTTTAATTATTTTGTTTTTTAATGTTGTAGAACCATTAATTTGACAAGATAAAGAGTTACATACTCTTATGGTAGTTTTCGGAGGAGGAATATCTCCTTCTTTAACAATGTCAAAATGGGCATAAAAAGATGCTACTTCATATACCTCAACTTTGCTTAATTTTAAAATTTTAGCTAAAAGAGCTAAATTTTTTTCTGATAAAAAACCAAAATAGTCTTGGATTTTATGTAAATGTTCAATTAATAAATCACGTCTTAAATCTAATGGTGATAAAATTTTTTCAAGTAAAATTTGATCTTCCGCTAGAGTATCACTTTTAAAATGGTTATTGAATTTATCTTCTGACATTACAAAACTTTATTTAACTCCGGACACAGTTATCATAAAATTTTACGATATTTTCTGCTTTTAACTTTATTTCTTCAACCAACATACCGGGTTTATATAGGTTTGATCCTAAGCCAAAACCATTGATATTTACTTTCAACCAACTTGGAAATTTATTTTCACTAATGCCACCCACGGCAATTGAAATAGTATTTTCTGGCAAAACTGCATTTAATGCTTTGAAATTTTCTTCCTTTAATAGAGAAGCTGGAAAAAATTTAAGCGCATCAGCTCCACTGTCCAGAGCATCAAAGCACTCTGTTGCAGTAAAAACTCCTGGTATACTATACATATTTAATTCTTTTGTTTTTTTAATAACAAGCGTATTCAAATTTGGAGAAACTATTATTTTTCCTCCAACTTCTTGTGCTCTATAAACATCATACTCTCTTAAAACGGTTCCAGCCCCAAAAATAGCGTTGTTACCGTGAAATTTTACCATTCTTTCTATTGTTTCAAAAGGCTGAGGTGAGTTAAGGGGCACCTCTATTATACTAATACCTGCCTCAATTAGAACATCTGAAACACTTTCAGCCTCCAAAGGTGTTATTCCTCTTAATATAGCAATCAAAGGTCTTCTGGATTCAAATATGTTGTTTTTATTCATGTTTTAAACTTATTGAATTTTTTTAAATTTTTCAGCCCCTTTAATACCATATCACTTGATATGAATTTTTTGATAGACTTGACCTTTTTATTTAATACGAATTGATACATTTCTGTCAAATCTGGATTACCTATCAAAACTATATCATTGTTTTTCCAAAACTCCACACTACCTAGCAATTCAATAGCTAACAAATATCCAGATAATCTGGATTTATAAATTGTAGGACCTTTGGAGTTAATTAGGTCATCCGCTCTTAGCTGAAATAACGCATTACTAAATAATTCTGGTTTTTGAAGAATTTTATCAACTGACTTGAGCAGTTCCATCTTATCAATTTTTTCTGCTTCAACACTGTGTATTAATACAGAATTTTTAGAAATTATTTCAAATAATTCACCTGTCATAAAAGTTTTAAATTTTATAATATTATTATTTCTTATCTCCACCCATTTACTATGTGTGCCTGGTAAACAAATAGAACCATTGAAATTTGAGGTTTCATTCAAAAATCCAGCAATTTGAGTTTCTTCACCACGCATGACATCTGGCTGATGAGTTTGAGATATACCTGAAAAAATTTTAAGTGAGATTCTATTATCTTTTAAAGTTGGCGTTATGTAGTTTAATTTTTTGAGATTACATGGAGTTTGTTCATATGGAGCTTCTTCCCAACCTTGTTTGGACCCTACCATACCACTAGCTAAAATTTCTGTGATTTCATTATCATCTAACCATCGATCAATCAAACTTAGTAAAGTTTGTTCAAAAAGATGACTTTTAACAAATTTCATTCCATCCTTAGTTTCTATAGTATCAGAAACTTTATTATTTTGGACTAAATAAGCACGAAAAGTACTTGTTCCCCAGTCTACAGCAGTTGGAAAACTATTAGCATCTCAAGCAGGAAAATACATGAAAAGAGTTACTATGGAGCTCGGTGGTCATTCTCCCGCAATTGTTTGTGAAGATGCGGATGTAAAAACAGCAGTGAAGATATTGAGTGCAAATAAGTTTAGAAATGCTGGACAGGTTTGTATTTCTCCAACTAGATTTTTGGTGCATGACTCAGTTTATGATGAATTTGTTGATGGTTTTGTAAAACAAGCTGAATCTCTTAATGTTGGCAATGGTCTTGATGAGGGTGTCAAAATGGGACCTTTAGCACATGATAGAAGATTAACCGCAATAGAGGATTTTGTAGCAGATGCTGTTGAAACTGGAGCTAAAATATTAACTGGTGGTAAAAGAAAAGGTAATAAAGGTTACTTTTTTGAACCAACGGTTATGACAAATGTAAGTAAAAATTCTAGAATTATGAATGAAGAACCATTTGGTCCATTAGCACCTATAAATTCATTTAGTTCAATTGATGAAGTTGTAGAAGAATCTAACCGTTTAAATTATGGTTTAGCTGCCTACGCTTATACAAACTCTGCAAAAACCGCTCAAGATCTAGGTCAAAAAATTGAGAGTGGTCAAGTATCAATCAACCACCATGGTTTAGGGTTAGTAGACACTCCGTTTGGTGGTGTTAAAGATTCTGGATATGGATCAGAAGGTGGTCCAGAAGGCTTAGATGCCTACATGACTACAAAATTAGTCTCGCAAACTGGTTTATAAATTTACAAAAATGTAAAAAAATTAAGCAGTCTATTAAAAGACTGCTTTTTTTTATTATAAAATTTTTATTTAAAAATAATTTAAACTAATCTAGCATGTAAAATATTGATAATTTTATAGGTGGTTAAATTATGGAATGGGTACCTGCACCAACACCAATAAATGAAAATAGAAGAGCTCATGCTGTTGAGAAAACTGGTATAATTGGTACGGATCAAATTTATTTATTTGATATTTATGTTGAAATTGCAAAAGATATTAGTGGCTATGATGCAGGAAGTTTTAGTTTATATGATTCAAAAAACCAATGTATGATTTCTGAAATTGGAAAGCCAGAACCAAGAGAAATACATCGCAAAGCTGATAAGGCAGCAAGTATTTGCTCATATGTTTTATTAGAAAAAAATCCACTAATAGTATTTGACTTAAAAAAACA
>CACIRZ010000034.1 GCA_902589185.1 uncultured SAR116 cluster alpha proteobacterium | reverse complement strand
CAGGTAAGGAAAATGTTAGTTTCCAAATAGGTACTTTTCTTGGATAACTTAAATATCTATTAACTCTTGAGGCATCAATAGTTAATTTTTCAATTGTTTTAATTGTCTCACCAGTGCTCAATTTAATTCCCTAAAATTATAAAGTTTAATAATCCTTTAAAATTATATATAAGAAATGTTAATAATTTATTTATTTTAATTTTTGAAGGAAAAATTTATGCTTTTGGATGTAAGAACCTACAGATGCAAACCTGGTACAATTAATACACATCTCAAACTTTACAGTGAAAAGGGTAAGCCAGCACAATCAAAGCATTTAGGACAACCACTACTTTTTGCAACCACTGAGACTGGTAATCCAAATGAATATACACATATATGGGTATATAAAAATGCTGATGATAGAGAAAAGAAGAGAGCAGCTATGTGGTCTGACCCAGATTGGATTAATTACACTCAAGAAAGCGCAAAACTAGGAGCATTAGAGTCTCAAGAAAATAAATTGCTTAAACCTGTAGATTTTTATTATTTAAAAATTTAATCAGATACTTACGCAGGTTTTGCTGTTCTATCTAAGAATTCATCTCTTCGAGATAAATAAAAAGAATAACTATCTGGAAGATAATCTTTTGCATTTTCTAAGTTAAAGTGTGTGGCAGCTTTGTAAACCCATTGTGTATCAGCGAGTAACTCTCTACCCATCGCGACTAAATCAGCTCTATTATTTGCAATAATATTATTAGCTTGTTCACCGTCAATTATAGCGCCAACAGCCATGGTGCTAATATCGGCATCGTTCTTAATTTTTTCAGAGTAAGGCACTTGGAAACCAGGAATAATTTTTGATTTTGTGAGGACAGGTGATCCTGTAATACCTCCTGAAGAACAATCTATTACATCTACACCAGCTTGCTTTAATACTTTTGCTAATGAAACATTATCTTCTAAGGTAGCACCCTCACCTGGTGCATCGATTGAAGACAATCTATAAAAAATTGGCTTGCTATCAGGCCAAACTGATTTAATGTCAGCAATAATTTCTCTAGCAAATCTTATTCTGTTCTCAAATGAACCTCCATATTTATCACTTCTTTGGTTAGATATTGGAGAGAAAAAAGAATGTAATAAATAACCATGAGCTCCATGAATTTCAATTATATCAAAACCAGCCTTATCTGCTCTTTGTGCTGCTGCTTTAAAAGCTTGTTTAACACTATTTATATCTTCTAAAGACATTTCTTTTGGCACTGGCGAATGTTCATTAATTGGAATAGCACTAGGACCAATAGTTTGCCATGCAGGCTCTTTTTTATCATCTTTAGTAATTGGAGAAGCTCCATCCCATGGTCGTAAAAAACTAGCTTTTCTTCCAGCATGGGCAAGTTGAATTCCACTTACACAATTATATTTTTTAAAGGTTTTAACAATTTTCGATAAACCTTCTATATGATCGTCATGCCAAATTCCAGTGCACCCATGACCAATCCTGCCTTCAGGCAAAACGCCAGTTGCTTCTATAAAAGCAGCTCCTAGTCCAGAAAAAGCAAATCTTGAATAATGCTGCAAGTGCCAGTCACTTATCATACCATCTTTAGCTTTATATTGACACATAGGAGATAAAACCACCCTATTTCGCAAGGTTATAGATTTTATACGTAAAGATGAAAACAGAGGTACTTCATTCATTTTTAATTCCTTAAAATGCTGCTTTTGTTATTTAAGAAAAGATCTGAGTTTATTTGATCTTTGTGAAGCTGTTTGCATCATAAATGAAAGATCAGATCCAGACAATATAAATCTCATTCCCATTTTAATATACTCAGACATAAGCTCTTCATTATAAACACCTCCCATACCCGGTGTTTTTCCATATTTTTTACACGCCTCTATCACTTTGATATAAGCATCTTTAACTTTTGGATTAGAGTAATCACCTGGAATACTCATCTCCATACATAAATCATTGGTACCAATTAATATTACATCAACACCATCAACTGCAGCTATGCTATCAACATTATCTATAGCCTCTGGACTTTCTAACATTATTACTATCAGCATATTTTTATTAATTGTACTTGCTACATCTGCTATTGGTTGTTGTTTAAAATTTAATTGAGGCAAAACTCCTGTCATTGATCTGTGACCTTTAGGTGGATAAAGACAATATGAAACTAATTTTTTTGCAATATCTGCATTTTCAACATGTGGAAATACCACTCCCATTGCTCCACAATCAAGAACTCTTGTAGCGTGATGATGAGCAAAATCTGGAACCCTTACAATTGGAGTTATTCCGGCATCTTGAGCAGCCACTGAAATTTGAGAAGCAATATCAATATCCATACTATTGTGCTCCATATCAATGAAGAGCCAGTCATAACCACTGGTCGCCATTATTTTACCTATATCAACCGTTCTACTTTGCCTTAACCCAACTCCTAAACATAATTCATTATTTAATATTTTTTCTTTTGCGACATTCTTCATAAATACTCATCCATATTTTTATTATCATTCTACTTTATAACACGATAAAAATTTATCACCTCAAATTAATATTTAAATAAAAAAAATTTTTTTGATTTAAATTAATATACATATTGTTATTATGGTTGTTAATTTTATCTTAAGAGGAATATTAAAATAAAAGAATTAAGCTCAACACCGTTTCCAGAAACCAGTAAAGCTCTACCTATAGCTATGCTTAGGGCTAGAGAAGCTATAATGTTATCTTTTAGACCTATCCTTGCAAAACATGGTTTTACAGAACAACAGTGGAGAGTCCTAAGAGTTCTTGGTGAAAAAGGTCCCTCAGATGCAGGTCAAGTAGCTTTTGATGCATGTATATTAGCCCCAAGTCTTTCAAGAATTATTGGCAAACTTGAAAAGGAAAAATATATTTCTAGATATGTTGATCAAAAAGATGGTAGAAGAGTAAATTTAGCACTCACACCACTAGGTGAAGAAACTCTGAAAAAAATTGTTCCTGATATGGATGTAGTTTATAAAAGTATCCAGAAGCGTTACGGTGAGGAAAAGCTTGCTAAATTACTTGAATTACTTGGGGGCGTAAGTGAATGGAGAGGAAGGTAGAATGATTATAAAATTATATCAAATTTTTTCGCAATTTCTTCTAAGCTTTTTAAAGTTTCTTTACTCAAATAAATACCGTTTTCGATAGACTTTTTTCTACTCAAAAGCGCATTCTGTCCAGGCATTCTTACTTTGTTATTTTTATCAATTGGAGGATTATTTATACATTCGTTATAAAGAAAGCTCATTTCATTTTTAAAAACATCTAAACCTGCAAAAGAATCGGGATCAATCACTTGAATGTAAATTGACAGGTTCATAGTTTTAAGTTTTCTACTTCTTCCAGATCCAGAAAGTCCTTGAGATAATGCTTCAATTCCTAAGGCGAGTCCAAATCCTTTATGACCATACTCAAGACCACCCAAAGGCATAACAGTTCCGTTGTTTTCAAAAACTTCTTTTGGATCATTTGTAGGGATCCCATCTTTAGTAAGTAAACAATTAAAATCAAACATCTCATTTTTAACTATTTTATCTGCGATCATGTTATTGGTAGTAATCGAAGCACTTATGTCAATTATTACAGGTTCACCATTAGTTGGAAATGCCAAAGCCATTGGATCAGGTGTCAGTAATGCCTTAGTACCACCAAAAGGAGCGACAGTAGCAGAGGATGGCACTGAACATTTAATGATTGGCACTAAACCTTGCTCAACAATTGGTAAGAGATAAGCTGCCAGAGCCCCATTGTGATGACTGTTTTTAATTAAGACTGTCGAAACACCATGGATTTTTGCACGTTCAGATGATAATTTTAACCCTTGTTTAGTTAACCATATACCAGGTAAGTTATCCCCATCAATTGTAATGCAACTGCCAGTATCATTAAGTATAATTTGATTACCTGATGGTTTCATATTTCCTGCTTCAACATCTTTAATATAAAGCGGTAAAAGTCTAACCCCATGAGTGGAGTGCCCCATCATATCAGCTTCTACTAATATTTCTGAAGTATCTTTGGCCTTTTCATCATCCATTCCTAATTTTTTAAATACTGAAGTACAAAATTTGTTTAATTTAGATTGAATTAACATTTAAGGCCTTAGTTAACTTATAAAGTTAGTAATTGTAATTACTTAATTTCATCACATAAATATCTTGTAATTGAAGCATTTGCTGCCAAAATAAATGACAAAATATTATTATCTAGAAAAAAAATATCTTGTATGTGTGTCCAAGGTTCATTTCTATCAAAAGCGTAAGCTTTACCAGTCCCTAAATCTAATATTTCATATTTTGATTTATTAACCATAAAATAACCAGACTTTAATCCTTCGCCGTCTTTTATGGTAATTTCCACAGGCTTTTCTTTACCACTTATTTTAAAAACTTGTATTCCGTTTGATCTTACTGCCGCTGCGCTTTTAGGTTTACAACTATACTTTGTTTCTTTTGCATAAGAATTCACAGAGAATAAAATAATTGAAAGTAAGATTAATATATATTTAAAAACAAACATTTTTTTCCTTTATAATTAAATTAGTCGATTTCTTTATAATATTTCATTAAACCGTTTTTTGCATTTTTTGAAATATTAATTTTTTTTTCTGATACAAATGCTTCATGGTTTTGCTCTACTTTTTCAAGATCATATAAATAATTTACCATTAATCCTCCAGACAATTTTATACCGTTTGATGATACATCTCCAAGAAAGTTTATTTGTTCCAGTGACGCACCATTCCCAAGATGAAACCTAGCAACTGGATCATTGGGCATTTTATCAGGCCTTTCAGATTTGAAGAAATATTCACCTAAACATTTTAATAAATCATATTTTATTTTTGATAATTTATCTAATTTTTTAATTTTCTCTATTTTTACATCCAATTTAGGATATTTATTTCTAATCCATTTTCTAAAACCAGGAATTGGAGATAATGTTACAAAATTCTTCAAATTTTTGAATTCGTAACTTAAATCAGTAGCTACTTGTTTAATTAAAAAATTACCAAAAGAAATGCCAGTCAATCCTTTCTGACAATTAGAAATTGAATAGAAAACTGCAGCTTTAGCTTCCTCAGGCTCTAGAACGACTCTTTCTTTTCGGAGTACATTTTGAATATTTGATGGTATATCTTTTGTTAAGGCAACCTCAACAAATATTATTGGTTCATCTTGCATTGCGGGGTGAAAAAAAGCAAAACATCTACGATCTTTTGGAGCTAATCTAGTTCTTAATTCATCCCATGAGTTAATTTCGTGAACAGCTTCATAAGCTATAATCTTTTCTAATATATGAGCAGGAGTTTCCCAATTTATTGGTCTTAAAATTAAAAAACCTCTATTAAACCAATTTTTAAACAAATAAACTAAATCATAATCTACTGCTTTCAACTCTGGTTTTTTTATTATAAGTTCTAGTAATCTTTTTCTTAAATTTACTAGCCTAATTGTCCCTCTTGTAATTCCATTACATCTTATGAAAATATCTCTTCTAGAGGGTTCTGAAAGCTTTAATAAATTAACAAGATTTTGTGAATTTTTTTCATAATCATAATTTTGTATTGCTAATAATAAATTTTCTGAATCAACTTCATAATTTTTTCTTAATAATTCAAAAAAGTTCATAAGCAGTTTATCATTAAGTTGTTCACAATGACTTATTAATAGCTCAGCATGATTTAGTGCAGACACTTCTCCTTTTGCTGATGCAACATTATGAAGATATTCTTTAGTTGTAAGCTGTTTTTTTTTCTCTAAAAAAAAACTGAAGGGCTTATCATTCTTTTGTTTGACAAATAAAGAATTTATTAATTCTTGAAAAAATTTTAATTTTGTCACAACTATTCACCATAAACAAAAAGAGATACTTTAGTGGTTACATTTATATTAATTAACTTTTGATTAGAGCCTCTGATGCTCTCGCTGCACCTCCCTTTTGATGAGGAATACCAGCCAAATCAAGACCCATTTCAATACCAGTCAATGTACCCATTAACATTAAATCGTTAAAGTCACCAAGATGACCTATCCTAAACACTTTTCCAGAGAGTTTTGACAACCCATTTCCTAGTGACATATTGAAATTTTCTAATATTATTCTTCTTAAATTATCAGCATTATGAGTTTCAGGTAAAACTACAGCAGTTAAAACACTTGAATAATCTCTTTCTTCCTTACAAAGAACTTCTAAGCCCCATGCTTGGACAGCTAATCTAGTTGCTTTAGCATGTCTATCATGTCTTTTGAAAACTTTTTCAAGACCTTCTTCATGTAACATTTTAATTGCTTCTTTTAAACCGTACAAAAGATTAGTAGCTGGTGTATAAGGAAAAGAACCATAACGATTAGCTTCAATTTGTTCTTCCCAATCCCAATACGATCTTCGCATGACAGATTTTTTAGAAATTTTTATTGCTTTTTCAGATATAGCGTTAAAGGATAGTCCAGGTGGTAACATCAAACCTTTTTGAGAGCCAGAAACCGTAATATCAATACCCCACTCATCATGCTTATATTCCATAGACGCCAAACCTGATATTGTATCAACCATTAACAATGCATCATGATTAGCTGAATTTATAGCATCTCTGACTTCTTTAATTCTTGAGGTGCTTCCAGTAGATGTTTCATTATGAACAACACAAACGGCTTTTATTTGTTGTTCAGTATCTTTTTTTAATCTCTCATAAATTTTTTCAGGCATGGCTCCTCTTTGCCAATCTGTTTTTAAAAACTCTGTTTTTATTCCAAGTCTATGTGCCATTTTATTCCACAAAGACGCAAAATGTCCTGTTTCAACCATAAGCACTAAATCGTCTTCATTCAGAGTATTTACAAGCGCAGCCTCCCATGCCCCAGTTCCTGAAGCAGGATAGATAATCACATTAGATTTAGTTTTGAAAATTGTTTTTATTCCTTCAAGACAATCATTAGCTAAATTTGAAAATTCAGGACCTCTATGATCAATCGTAGGATAATCCATTGCACGTAAAATTCTGTCAGGAACATTTGAAGGACCTGGCAACTGGAGAAAGTGTTTACCTGGCATATAATTTTTATTCATTCATTAATCCTAGCTAAAGTATTATCTTTAATTGAAACTATCGAGAATATATTTTATTATTTATACACTTAATTATATTAATTTCCATATAGAATTTAAATTCTCACTGAAGGTTATTTAGATGCCAGAAGGCCATGTAGATCAATTACTAGATACTTTAAAAACAAAAACTTCAGCAGAAGTTTACTCTGATAATTTTAATAAAGGTAGATACGCAACAGATGCATCAATATATCAGATGATGCCATTTGGAGTTTTAATACCTAAAACTAAATCAGATTTAATTGAAACAATTAATTATGCGCGTGAGACAAGGGTACCTTTACTAGCACGTGGTGGTGGTACATCCCAATGTGGTCAAACTGTTAATAACGCAATAGTCATTGATAATTCTAAATATCTGAACAAAGTTTTAGATTTTAATAAAGAAAAAATGACTTGTATTGTTGAGCCTGGGATTGTCTTAGATGAACTTAATCGTTTTTTAAAACCATATGGATTATGGTTTCCTGTTGACGTATCTACTTCAAGTAGAGCAACGATAGGTGGAATGGCGGGCAACAATAGTTGTGGTGGTAGATCAATAAGATATGGCATGATGAGAGATAATGTTATTGATATTGAAGCTATTTTGTATGATGGATCAATTTTTAATTTTGGCAAAATAAAAAGTAACCATGTTAATTCTACCAAAAGTAGTGGATACGAAATTATTAAAAAACTTCAAAAACTTGCTGAAACGAATAAAGAAGAAATTATTTCAAAATTCCCAAAAGTCTTAAGAAGAGTTGGGGGGTATAACATTGACGCCCTACTTCCTGATGCTATGGCAAATAGACCAAATGGTAAAGTCGGTGATGGAATTAACTTATCTCATTTATTAGTTGGATCAGAGGGGACATTAGCTTATTCAACTGCAATTACTCTAAAATTATCTCCTCTACCATCAAAAAAAATAATGGGAGTCTGTCATTTCCCATCATTTTATGAAGCCATGGATGCAGCTCAACATATTGTTCCCCTAGACCCGGTGGCTGTTGAGTTGGTAGATGACACTATGATAAATCTAGCTCAAAAAATTGATATCTTCAAACCAACTGTAGACGCAGTTGTGAAAGGCAATCCAAAATCTCTACTTCTTGTTGAATTTGCTGAAGAGAATATGGATGAAAATTATAGAAGATTAAAAAAACTTCATCAACTGATGGGTGACCTAGGATATTCTTGGAACAAAGGAATAGGAAATGGAGGTGTTGTTGATGTAATCGACAGCAACCTCCAATCTAAAGTAAGTGAAATGAGAAAATCTGGTTTAAACATAATGATGTCAATGAAAAACGACGCGAAACCTGTCTCCTTCATTGAAGATTGTGCTGTCGAACTTAAAGATTTAGCAGAATATACAGACGGACTAAATAAAATATTTGATAAATACAATGTTAAAGGAACCTGGTACGCTCATGCATCCGTTGGTTGTTTGCACGTTAGGCCTGTTTTGAATATGAAAATTCAAGATGATGTCGATAAAATGAGAAATATTGCCAATGAAACAAGTAGCTTGGTTAAAAAATTTAAGGGTTCGTATTCAGGTGAGCATGGCGATGGAATAGCCCGTTCTGAATTTAATGAGATAATGTTTGGTAAAAAAATGACTAATATATTTAAAATTATTAAAAATACTTTTGATCCTTTTAATATTTTCAATCCAGGAAAGATCGTGGATGCTCCAAAATTAGATTCAAGGGAGTACTTCAGATATGCGCCATCATATAATGCTAAAAATATTGACACTATATTAGATTGGTCTTCTTGGACAGGTTCAAGTGGAGGTTTTCAAGGGGCTATAGAAATGTGTAATAATAATGGCTCATGCAGAAAATTAGAAGGTGGAGTTATGTGTCCTTCTTTTAGAGTAACGAAGGATGAAAAAGACTCCACAAGAGGAAGAGCAAACTCGCTTAGATTAGCTCTTTCAGGACAGCTAGGTAAAGATGCATTATTAAGTGAAAAAATGAATGACACAATGAAACTTTGTATTTCTTGTAAGGCATGTAAGCGTGAATGCCCGACTGGTGTTGATATGTCTAAAATGAAAATTGAAATTTCAAGTCTAAGAGCAAAAAAATTTGGATTAGACATTAAAAGCAAACTTGTTGCATTCCTTCCATATTACGCATCAATTGCATCAAAATTTTCTTTTATTTTCAATTTAAGAGACAGGCTACCTGGATTAGCAAAACTGAGTGAAATATTTCTTGGTTTCACAGCAAAAAGGCCTCTTCCAAAATGGCGGCAAGATTATTTTAGAGATAATGAATTACCAAGTAATTTGAATACAAATGAAAAATCTATTCCTGTCATTTTATTTGTAGATACATTTAATAGATATTATGAACCTGAAAACGTTAGATCAGCAATAAAAGTTTTAAAAAAAGCAGGCTACTTCCCATTTATTCCAACTTTAAAAAATTCAAGAAAAATACTTTGTTGTGGCAGAACATATCTAACCAATGGACTTACTAATCATGCAAAAAATGAGGTTTTAAATATATTAAAAACATATAAGCCTTACCTTAAAAATGGAATATCTATTGTCGGTTTAGAACCATCTTGTATCCTTTCATTTAGGGATGAAATACCAAACTTAATAAAAAATGAAGAAACAGATTATTTAAAAAATAACTCATATACATTTGAGGAGTTACTATCAAAGCATAGTGAAGAATTAAAATTTAAAAATTTAACTAAAAAAGTCTTACTTCATGGTCACTGTCATCAAAAAGCTTTTGATGTCGTAAAACCAATTGAAAATATATTAAAAAATATTAGAGGTGCTGAGGTTGAGACAATTGAAACAAGTTGTTGTGGAATGGCAGGTTCTTTTGGTTATGATAAGGACACGTACAACATTTCAATGAAGATGGCCAACGAAAAACTTTTCCCAGCAATTAAAAAAAGTAAAGGTGAAATTACTATAATAGCAGACGGAACATCTTGTAGATGTCAAATTAAAGATGGTCTTAATAGAGAGGCTATTCATTTAGCCAAGTTTCTAGATCAAAATATAATTTACTAAAAACAATTAAAGATTTAGTCTGTTTTTAAGAGGTTAGCATGCCAAGTAAAATAAGAAAACCAACATCGTTTCATTGGGGTAGCTATTATGCTGAAGTTGAAGATGAAAAGCTTGTTGGCATACGCCCATATGAAAACGATAGAGACCCATCAAAGATAGCTAATG
>CACIRZ010000033.1 GCA_902589185.1 uncultured SAR116 cluster alpha proteobacterium | reverse complement strand
GGCAGGAAGCTGTGGTTGTTGGTATTCAATCGGCTCAAATTGATGGTGATAGTATTGTCACATCTTATAGAGATCATGGTCACATGTTAGCATGCGACATGGACCCTAAAGGAGTCATGGCAGAGCTCACGGGAAGAAAAGACGGTTATTCAAAAGGCAAGGGTGGTTCCATGCATATGTTTAGTCGTGAAAAGGGTTTTTTTGGTGGCCATGGTATCGTAGCCGCTCAAGTCCCAATAGGAGCAGGTTTAGCTTTTTCACATAAATATAATGGAAACAAAAATGTTTCGATTACATATTTTGGAGACGGCGCAGCAAATCAAGGTCAAGTTTATGAATCTTATAATATTGCCTCTCTTTGGAAGCTCCCAGTAGTTTTTGTAATTGAAAATAATAAGTACGGTATGGGAACGTCTGTAAACAGATCTTCAGCAGGAGAAAATTTATCTGATAGAGGTAAACCTTACGGTATTATGTCTGAGATAGTTGATGGAATGGATCTTCTAGCAGTCAGAGAAGCTGCTATAAGAGCGATAGATTATTGTAGATCAGGAAAGGGTCCATATATTCTAGAAATGAAAACATATAGATATAGAGGACATTCAATGTCTGACCCTGCTAAATATAGGACTAGAGACGAAGTTGATAAAATAAGAAAAACATCTGATCCAATAGAAAATATTAAATCTCTTTTAAATAAGATGGGTGTTGAAGATAAAACTCTTAAAGATATTGATACAGATATCAAATCAGTTATTGCAGAAGCTGCCAAATTTGCTCAAGATTCACCTGAACCATCTGAAGATGAATTATTTACTGATATAACTATTAATTAATGGTGTTTTAATGACAATTGAAATATTGATGCCAGCCCTTAGCCCCACAATGGAAGAGGGCACCTTATCAAAATGGCTTGTAAACGAAGGAGATTCTATTTCATCTGGTGATTTAATTGCTGAAATAGAAACTGATAAAGCTACTATGGAAGTTGAAGCAGTCGATGATGGCAAAATCGGACAATTATTAGTTGCAGAGGGTACTGAAGGAGTGAAAGTCAATACTCCTATTGCTTTGTTAGTAGATACAAATGAATCACCTCATGCAACTATTAAAGATATTGCTGATAAACCTTATTTAGAAAAAGAAAAGATTCCATCCAAACCTACAAATGACAAACCAATTTCAATTGAAGCTAATTCTAGTTTAATCACAGTAAGGGAAGCATTAAGAAATGCTATGGCTGAAGAAATGAGGGCTGACAAAAGTGTGTTTGTAATGGGAGAAGAAGTTGCTGAATACCAAGGTGCATATAAAGTAACTCAGGGTTTACTGGAAGAATTTGGAGATAAACGAGTATATGACACCCCAATTACAGAACATGGTTTCGCTGGGATAGGTATAGGTGCTGCTTTTGGAAATTTAAAACCTATTGTTGAATTTATGACGTTTAATTTTGCCATGCAAGCAATGGATCAAATAATAAATTCAGCAGCTAAAACACTTTATATGTCTGGTGGTCAAATGGGTTGTCCAATAGTTTTTAGAGGTCCTAACGGAGCGGCATCTAGAGTTGCAGCACAACATAGTCAATGTTATGCAAGTTGGTACGCGCATTGTCCCGGTTTAAAAGTCGTTTCTCCATGGTCAAGTAAAGATGCTAAAGGTCTTCTTAAGTCAGCAATTAGGGATCCTGATCCGGTAATTTTTCTAGAAAATGAAGTGATGTATGGTCAAAGTTTTAGCTGTCCAGATGATGAAAATTTTACTTTACCTATTGGTAAAGCGAATATTGAAAAAGAAGGAAATGACGTAACAATAATTGCTTTTTCCATAATGGTAGGAAAATCCTTAGAAGCTGCAGAAATTCTTGAAGATAAAAACATAAACGCAGAAGTTATTAATCTTAGAACATTACGTCCATTAGATATTGACACTATAATTGAATCAGTCAAAAAAACAAATAGGGTTGTTACTTGTGAAGAAGGTTTTCCTTTTTCTGGAATTGGTGCGGAAATTTCAGCTTTAATTACTGAAAAAGCTTTTGATTGGCTTGATGCTCCTGTTGTAAGAGTGACAGGGAAAGATGTTCCAATGCCTTATGCTGCTAATTTAGAAAAATTGGCTTTGCCACAAGTTGATGACATTGTAAGTGCTTCTGCACAAGTATGCTATGAAGATTAGGATTATTCAATGAGTGTAGATATCTTAATGCCAGCTCTTAGCCCTACAATGGAAGAAGGAACTTTATCAAAATGGTTGGTAAAAGAAGGTGATAAAGTCCAATCAGGTGATCTAATTGCTGAAATTGAAACAGATAAAGCAACAATGGAAGTTGAAGCAATCGAAGATGGTATTATTGGTAAGATTTTAGTTTCAGAAGGTCAAGAATCTATTAAAGTTAATTCTCCTATAGCCATACTTTTATCTGAAGGTGAAAATCTCTCTGAAAATGCAATCTCCACAGATTCTAATAAAGAATTAAAAAAAGAAGTACAAAAAGAAATACAAAAAAATAAAGAAAATGTTGTGGAGATTAACGATATCAAAAATGACGATGAAATATCAAAATCAATTTCTGATAATATAACAAAATCATATTTTAAACCTGATAAATTAGAAAGAATATTTGTTTCTCCTTTAGCAAAAAGAATTGCAAAACAAAAAGATATACCATTAAGCTCAATAAAAGGTTCAGGTCCTCACGGTAGAATTCTTAAAATTGATGTAGATAATTTTGATATCAAAAAAATTGAATATCCAAGCTTAAATAATCTAGAAAGTAATAATTTTGAAATTGTAAAAAATAGTGCGATGAGAAAAACTATTGCAGAAAGATTAGTTAAATCTAAAAATGAAGCACCCCATTTTTATTTATCTTTAGATTGTAATATAGATGAACTTTTAAAAGTAAGAAAAGCAATAAATTCTAAATCTAATGACGAATATAAAATTTCTGTAAATGATATGATAATTAAAGCCTCCAGTGCTGCACTATTAAAAGTACCTAAGGCTAATGCAAGCTGGGATAATGAGAATACAAAATATTTTAATAATACTGACATATCTGTTGCTGTGGCTATTGAGGGTGGATTAATTACACCTATTGTGAAAAATGTTCAGTCAAAAGGTTTATTAGAAATTTCAATGGACATGAAAGATTTAGCTAACAAAGCTAAGGATGGTAAATTACAACCTGAAGAATATTTAGGAGGATCTTTTTCAATTTCTAATCTTGGAATGTACGGTATTAAAGAATTTTCAGCAGTAATTAACCCACCACAAGGTTGCATACTTGCTGTTGGGTCAGGAGAAAAAAGAGTAATAGTAATTAACGATGAAATTGCAATCGCAACTATTATGACTGTAACTTTATCTTGTGATCATAGAGTTGTTGACGGCGCCGTTGGTGCAGAATTTTTATCAGAATTTAAAAATTTTATTGAAAACCCCTCATTAATGCTTTTGTAGGAAACAGATATGACAGATGTTGATTTTGATCTTATGGTGATTGGTGGAGGCCCTGGTGGATATGTGGCTGCAATTAGAGCGTCTCAACTAGGTATGACAGTTGCATTAGTTGAAGATAAACATTTAGGTGGGATTTGTTTGAATTGGGGATGCATTCCTACTAAAGCTCTATTAAGAGCTAGTGAAATTAGACATATGTTAGATAATGTTGATGAATTTGGTTTCACATTATCTGGCATAAAAATGGATATAAATAATATAACTAAAAGGTCTAGAAAAGTTGCATCGCAATTATCATCTGGCATAAGTCATCTTTTGAAAAAAAATAAAGTAAAAGTTTTTGAAGGTTTTGGCAGTTTGGTTAAAGACTCATCAAATATTAAGAAAATAAGAATAAAAACAAAAGATGATAATATAGAAAAAACCGCTAAGAATGTTATCCTTGCTACTGGAGCTAGATCAAGAAATTTACCTTTTGTTTCATCTGATGGAGTAAATATTTGGGATTATAAAACCGCAATGACTCCTCCAAAATTACCTTCATCACTTATTATAGTTGGCTCTGGTGCAATTGGAATGGAATTTGCTTCTTTTTACAATGATTTAGGAGTTGATGTAACTATTGTAGAAGCTTTGCCTTCAATTTTACCAAATGAAGACACTGATATATCTAAAATAGTAAAATTAAGTTTTGAAAAAAGAGGTATAAAGATTAAAACTAGTTCAGCTTTAAAATCAGTTACAACCAAAGAAAATTTAGTTTCAGCCGAAATAATTACTAATGAAAAGGTCGAAACAATAAACTCGGAAAAACTTATTTTAGCAATTGGCATAATTGCAAATACTGAAAAACTAGGCTTAAAAGATTTTAATGTAAAAATTAATAAAGGTCATATCGTAACTAATGAGTTTTTAGAAACAGATGAGAAGGGAGTATACGCAATAGGTGATATCACTGATGGTCCATGGTTAGCTCACAAAGCCAGTCATGAAGGTATTTTATGTGTAGAAAAAATTGCAGGTCATAAAAATTTAAAACCAATAGATAAAACATCAATCCCAGGATGTACATACTGTAGACCTCAAGTTGCCTCAATAGGAATGACTGAAATACAAGCGAGATCTAAAAATCTTAATCTTAAAATTGGTAAATTTCCATTCATAGGTAATGGTAAAGCTATTGCTTTAGGAGACTCCGAAGGTTTAATAAAGACAATTTTTAATAAGGATACTGGTGAGTTAATTGGAGCTCATATGGTTGGCCCAGAGGTTACAGAATTAATACAAGGTTTTTCTATAGCAAAAAAATTAGAGACTACAGAACAAGAGCTTATGCATACAATTTTTCCTCATCCAACGCTTTCTGAAGGTATTCATGAGTCTGTTTTGGATGCTTATAATCAAGCAATTCATTACTAAATAGATTGGAAATAAATATTATTTATTATGAATGATTTAAAAAAAATAAGACATCCAGAAAAAATTAATAAACCTGATAATATATCGCCTAAAAAACCTTTTTGGTTAAAAGTCAAAGCTCCTCAAGGTAAGATTTTTGATCAAACAAAAGGTTTATTAGATGATCTGAATATTACAACTGTTTGTGAAGAAGCTAGTTGTCCAAACATTGGAAATTGTTGGTCAAAAAAACATGCTACAATGATGATTATGGGTGACATTTGTACAAGGGCTTGTTCATTCTGCAATGTTGCAACTGGAAAACCTAACAAACTTGATTTATCTGAACCAATAAGGGTTGCTAAATCAGTAGCAAGACTGAACTTAAACCATGTTGTTATAACCTCTGTCGATAGGGATGATTTATATGACGGTGGTGCAGATCATTTTGTTTCGACCATAAAAGATATAAGAAAATATTCTCCAAACACTTCAATTGAAATTCTAACCCCTGATTTTTTAAAAAAGGAAGGAGCTTTGGAGAAGGTTATAAATGCAAAACCAGATGTTTTTAATCATAATCTTGAAACTGTCCCAAGATTGTACCCGACTGTTCGTCCTGGAGCTAGATATTTTCACTCATTAAATTTATTAGCTAAAGTTAAAGAAGTTGATCCAAATATTTTTACCAAATCTGGAATAATGGTTGGTTTGGGTGAAAGTCAAAGTGAAATTTATCAGGTTATGGATGATATGAGATCTGCAGATATTGATTTTTTAACTATTGGTCAATATCTACAGCCAACCATTAAACATCATAAAGTTGAAAAATTTGTACATCCTGATGAGTTTGATAAATATAAAAAAGTTGCTTTATCTAAAGGTTTTTTATTAGTTTCATCCTCTCCGTTTACAAGAAGTAGTTTTCATGCAAGCGAAGATTTTGAAAAATTAAAAAAAATTAGAATAAATCAATTAAATAATTAGAAAAGTAATCTTAAATGAAGCATGAAGAGCGGAGAATTATTAAACATACTCCAAGTAATTTATATAATCTAGTAGCAGATGTTAAAAAATATCCAGAGTTTTTGCCATGGTGTTTAGGCGCAAGAGTTAAAAACACTTCTTTAAAATCTTTTGAAGCTGATTTAATAATAGGGTTTAAAATTTACAAAGAAATTTACTCTTCAAAAATTACTCTTGATAAAAAAAAGAAAAAAATAATTGTTGATTATAAAGAAGGTCCTTTTGAATATCTTCAAAATTACTGGATATTTAAAGAAAATCCAGATGGCTGTGAGATAGAGTTTATGGTTGATTTTAAATTTAAATCTATTTTTTTACAAACATTAATGGAAACTTTGTTTAATGAAGCTGTAAAAAGAATGGTACAAGCTTTTGAGAACAGGGCTAATGAATTGTATAATTGAAAATTAGATTTCTGAAATAACCTTATTAGCTAACTTAAGAGACTCGTATGTAGATTTTTTTCTAATTTCAAGTCTACTTCCATTAAATTGATATTTGTTTGTAATTATTTTTTCTTTCGTTCCAATTCCAATCCAAACAAGTCCAACTGGTTTGTCAACACTTCCTCCTGTGGGACCAGCAATTCCGGTAACTGCAATAGATAAATCTGCATTTAGAATTTCTAATGAGTTTTTAGCCATATTGGATGCTACTATTTCACTAACGGCTCCATTTTTTGTGATTAAATCTTCTGGGATATTAAGTAATTTACTTTTCATATTGTTAGCATAAACAATTACAGAAGATTTAAATATTTGACTTGAGCCTTTAATATGAACAATTGCAGATGATATCATCCCACCTGTGCAGCTTTCTGCTGTTGTTATTGTTAAATTTTTGTTAATACAATTTAAATATAGTTTTCTAGATTCTTTATTGATTATTCTCCACATTTTTAATTCCATAATGTTTTAATATATATATTTTGATTTAAACTTGTTAAAATTGCTGTCTGAGTAACTAAAGCGAATAATCCTGCAACTATATCATCTGCCATGATGCCAATACCATTTGGCAAATTTTCAAATCTTTTTATTGGTCCTATTTTAGTGATATCAAAAAATCTGAATAATACAAATGATAATAATAAAGACAAAAACATATAAGTTGATTTATCAGATTGGACACATCCTAATATGGCAACAAATTGTCCAGAAATTTCATCAACCACAACTTCTTTGGGATCTTTTTTGTTATAAAATTTTAAGTGAGCTTCACAAAGTAAATAACTTACAATAATAAAAATTAATAAAAATATTAAATAAAACTTTACATCTAAATTTAATATTAAAAAGTAACCAATTAACACACCTATTAAGGAACCCATTGTACCTGGAGCATACTTTGAGTGACCAATTGGGTATACCTCGGCAAAACTGGACAGATACAATAAAAGTTTTTTATTAATGCTCATTAAAAATCAGTATTTTTAATTTGTATGGCAGTTGAAACCATAGCTGCTATTCCTTCTTTCCTACCAATAAAACCAATGCTTTCAGATGTTTTACCTTTAATACTAATTTTTTGTTCATTAATATTTAGTATATTTGCAATATTTTTTTTCATTTCTTTTGAATAATCTATTATTTTTGGTTTTTCACAAACAACTGTAGCATCAATATTATTAATTATTCCTTTTTCACTTTGAAGTAATTTTGAGGCATGTTTTAAAAATATAGAGCTGTCGGCGTTCTTCCATTTATCATCAGTAGGAGGAAAAATACTTCCTATATCACCTTTATTTATTACACCTAAAATACTATCGGTAATAGCGTGAAGTAATACATCAGCATCAGAGTGACCAATTAATTTTTTTGAAGCTTTAATTTTAATACCACCAAGTAAAATAAAGTTATTTTCTGATATTTTACTATTATCAAATCGATGAATGTCAAAACCATTACCTATTTTTGTTATGTAATTATTAGAATTTTTTGTCAAATGAGGCTCCAATAAATTTAGATCCTTTTCATACGTAATTTTCAATGAAAGTGGATCACCTTCAATAGCAATAACTTGCATTGAATTATGCAAAAAAATAGAAGTTTCGTCTTCAAATATTTTATTAGTATTTTTAATAGTATTTTTAAGTATTTTGTAATTACACAACTGTGGTGTTTGAACTAGAACTTTGTCATTTTTTGATATTGTAGAATTAAGTGAATTCTTTGATATTCTCCTAACAGAGTCACTGATTTTTAAAACAGGAGCTACACAAAAAATTTCTTTTTTGCTATATGAAACTAATTTTTGTATTACTTCAGAAGAAATGATTGGACGCGCTACGTCATGAATCAATACATATTTAGGGTTTATATATTCGATTGATTTAAGTGCATTGTAAGTACTTTTTTGCCTTTCATCACCTCCTAATACTGGTGTAAGTAAATCATATTTATTACAAATTTCAGAAACTTTAATAAAATCTTTATCATTTGTTACAATCTGGACTGGAATATTATCAAAAATTTTACTAAAATTTATAATGTTAACCTCTAAAATTGTTAAATTGTTATACTTTATCATTTGTTTAGTAATTTTTCTGTTTATTCTTGTGCCTATTCCTCCTGCTAATAAAATTAACACTATATTGACACTACTCATTTTTGTCTCCAAATCGCTTAAAATTTAGGCAATTAATACAAAAATTTTTACAAATTTAAATTTTTGTATAATTTATAATCATTTTTGTTTTTAAATTACAATTTTAATTAGGTTGTTTTGTTGTGAAAAATAATATTTTAAATGAATTAAGAACTCCAGTTTTTTTAGTAAATAAATATAATGTGATTACATATATAAATGAAATTGGAGAAGAGTTCTTCGGTGTCAGCTCATCTATTTTAGTTGAAAAAAAAATTGATGATTTTATTCCCAACGACTCGCCTATATTAAATTTAATTAAAAGGGTTAGAAATAGCAAAACTGGCATAACAGAAGAAAGTTTAGATTTTAGTAGTTTAAACTTTCCAAATAGAAAAGTAAGAGTTCATGTTGTTCCTTTATCATTTGATAACAATAAAATAATTATACAGATAAGTCAGTTGGCTCTTTCAGAAATGTTTCAATCACAAAGAATCAACAGTAAAATTTCTAAATCTTTTTCATCAATGATAGATATGTTAATGCATGAATTAAAAAATCCGTTGGCTGGTATTAAGGGAGCATCACAATTGATTGAAACTGACATAAAAGAAAATTCTAATTTATTACAATTGACAAATCTTATTTCAATTGAATGTGATCGTATTGAAGATTTATTAAATAGAATGGAACAAATTTCAAATAATAACATTAAATTAGATTCTGAAAGTCTAAATATCCACGAGATTTTAAATCATTGTAAACGTGTAGCTGAGAATAGTTTTGGCAGTGAAATAAATTTTATAAATGAATTTGACCCGTCTCTTCCTAGATTGTTTGCAAATAAAAATCTTTTAATTCAAATCGTATTAAACTTGTTAAAAAATGCCACTGAAGCAAGTCAAGAAAAAGGTAAAATTAAAATGAAAACAAGTTTTAATTCAAATAAGATAACATCTTTAGGCAAAGAAGACATTCCTACACCTTTACCACTTCAAATAGAAATAATTGACTTCGGCATTGGTATTCCACGTAATTTATTGTCAAGTATATTTGATCCATTTTTTTCTTCAAAAAAAGAAGGAAAGGGTCTTGGATTATCAATAGTTGCTAGTGGTTTAGAGGAGATGGGTGCAGTAATAGATGTTACATCAAATGCTGGATTAACAAATTTTTGTATGAATTTTCCTCTAAAAAGAATTTGAATAAAAGGAGTTTTTATTTATGGAAGCTAAAAATGTTAAAAATATAATTGTTGTAGATGATGATAGAAGTATTCGAGTTGTAATTTCTACAGCTTTAACTAGAGCTGGTTATAATGTAAAATCTAGTGGGACTGCAGCAGGTATGTGGAGATTGGTTGAGTCAGATTTTGCGGATGTTTTAATTACAGATGTTGGTTTACCTGATGGAGATGCTTTAGATATTTTACCAAAATTACAAAAAAACAATCCAAATTTAAAAATAATAGTGATGTCTGCTAGAACAACTTTGCTTACTGCAGTAAGAGCAGAAAAAAAAGGAGCCTTTGAATATTTGCCTAAACCATTTGATTTAGACGAACTTTTGAATTTAGTTTCAAGTACATTTTCGCAACCTAAATTAAATAAAAATGAAATGATTAGCGATATCCCTAAAAATATATATGATTCTGGGCCTGTTGTTGGAAAGTCAATCGCAATGCAAGAAATTTATAAAATTATATCTAGGATAGTTAATACAAATTTTTCTGTATTAATATCTGGCGAAAGTGGTACAGGTAAGAGACTTATAGCAAAATCAATTCATGATTTAAGTTCTAAAACAAATAAATTTTTTATAGACTTAGATTCAAAATTTTTTGACAATTATTCATTTAATGATCTAATTCCAAGTCTTAATGGATATACTTCAATTAATATAAATGATGTAAATGATTTAAGTGGAAGTTCTATTTATGTAAAAGATATAACTGAGTTATCAGAATTACAACAGAAAAATTTTTTAAATTTTATTGAAAATGGTCTATCACAATTATTTCCTGAAAACTCTAGTTTAAAAAAATTACGAATTTTTGTTTCTACAAAAAAAAATATTATTAATGATGTAGAAAAAGGGTTATTTAGAGAAGATTTATATTATAGACTTAATGTTGTTCCTATTAAATTGCCTTCATTGAAAGACAGATTTGAAGATATACCAGATTTATCTTCAGCTTTTTTAAATTCTAATTTCAAAAATACATTTGTTAATAGAAATATTCCATATGAAGGTATGAATTTACTTAAAGAATACTCATGGCCTGGAAATATAAGAGAGTTAAAGAATGTTATTGAAAGGCTTTGTTTATTATCATCAACGGATGAAATACCACTAAATCTTATTAAGGAAGTATTGTCAGAAGATAGATTTGATGAAGATAATAAATATGAAGAAAATTTAGAATTTTATTTCAAAAATTATCTTAAAAAGTATTTTAAAGATTTTGACGAAAATTTATCAATAAATAATTTACATAATAATTTTATATCTAAAATTGAAAAACCTCTTATCGAAACAACCTTAAATTTATTTAGAGGGAACCAAATTAAAGCGTCTAAATGCTTAGGTTTCAATAGAAACACCCTAAGATCAAAAATTAATTTATATGGTATTGAAGTTGTAAAAAAAAGAAAGGCTTAAATTTATGTATTTAAGTAATATTATAGG
>CACIRZ010000032.1 GCA_902589185.1 uncultured SAR116 cluster alpha proteobacterium | reverse complement strand
TAAATTGTAATTAAAAAAATTCAAGTTTATACATTAGTGTAGTATGTAAAATTATGTAACTATTTTTTCGTAGAATTTTTAGAAATCGTTTTAACAATTTACTTACAGGGAATAATTTTAAATGACAGAAAATAAAGGAAAAGTTGCTATAGTCACTGGTGCTGCTAAAAATATTGGCAGAGCAACTTGTGATAGTCTTTCGAAGTTAGGCTTTAATGTTTTAGTTCACGCAAACTCTGACAAAGAGGGTGCTGTGGAAACATTAGAAATTGTAAAAAAAAATGGAGTAAATGCTGATATATTCATTGGTGACTTAACGAAAGAAGATACATCAGGGCATCTTGTAGATGCTGGATCAAAATTAGGTAATGTTTCAATTTTAGTAAATAATGCATCACAAAGAGAGTTCAATAAATTTGATGACATGTCATTTGATCAATGGAGATTTGTATTGTCTATTAATCTAGATACATTATTTCATACTTGTAAGGCAGTAATCCCAGCAATGAAAAAAAATAATTGGGGAAGAATTGTAAATCTTGGAGGTTTGTCAGCACATATAAGTGCAATAGGAAGAGCCCACGTTATAACATCAAAGTCAGCAGTAGTTGGTTTTTCCAGAGCTTTAGCAATGGAATATGCTGAGGTAGGTATTACTGTTAATACAGTTGTGCCAGGGTTGATTGACACCGTTAGAGGTGCTTCTGCAGGAAGAAGCCTTGTACATCCATCTCATTCAAATCCTCCTATTGGAAGAAAAGGTTATCCTGTTGAAGTAGCTACTATGATTTCTAATTTATGTGGTCCTAATTCTGATTTTATAACTGGACAAACAATTCATGTTAATGGTGGAAGTTATTTTCCGTAAAATATTAAACAATGAATAATATAAAAAATAGACCAGTTGATTTTCTAGCTGCATCTTTTTTAATAATATTTTCAATTTTATTGGGCTTAAACCAAGTTATGGTTAAGTTAGTTAACGAAGGTATGCATCCAGTTTTTCAGGTAGCCTTACGATCCACTTTTGCAATCTTTCCAATTTTAATTTATTGCTATATTTTAAAAAAGAAAATTATCATTAACAACGGTAGTTTAATACCTGGAATTATTGCTGGGATACTATTTGCAATAGAGTTTATTTTTTTGTTTACAGCCTTAGACTACTCAACAGTCACACGCGTATCATTAATTTTTTATACAATGCCTGTGTGGCTTACTTTAGCTGCACATTTTTTAATAGAAAATGATAAACTCAATTTAAACAAAATATTAGGTTTAATAATTGCATTAATAGGATTATTTCTAGCTGTTTATGAACCAACTACTGGTTATGATACATCACAATTCTATGGAGATGCATATTCATTATTGGCAAGTCTTTGCTGGGCAACAATAGCGATAATGCTGAAAACCACGCGTCTTTCAAACGCGACACCTGAAACACAACTATTATATCAACTAGTTGTTTCTGGAATTATTTTATTACCTTTATCAATGCAGTTAAATGATTACGTTAGAAATATCGATCTAGATTTAATATTAATTTTTTCTTTTCAAGTAATTGTAATTATGTGTATGGGGTTTATTGGATGGTTGTGGATAATGTCAAGATACTCTGCAAGTAGCACTAGTTCGTTTGCATTTTTAACACCAATATTTGGCGTGTTATTTGGGTGGTTAATTATGGATGATCCAATAAATGAACAAATTTACTTATCTTTATTTTTTACTTGTCTTGGTATCTATCTAATAAATAAAAGGGGGTCAAAATCAATTTAACATTTTTGATTTTTTGTTCCTAACTTTAATTTTTTTGGATCTTTTATTATTTTTTTTATCCTTGCTTAGTTTAGTAGTATCACTCCCAGGCTTGGTTCTTTTTTCTATTTTTTTCCACCTATCAGATTTTCTTTTACCTTTGAAATCAATATTTTTAGGTTTATTCAATCCCTCTTCGTCTTTATCTTTTAAAAATAATTTTGAACTTCTTCTTTTTTTATTTTGTGAAGGTTGAGATGTTGCTCTATCAAGTTTTGGCGGATTTTTTAATAATTTTACCATAATATGTCGTTCTATTGGCTTTTTATCATTTACAAACTTAAGCAATAAATTAGAGGTTTGTTCTGAAATTTCAACATAAGTAACTTTTGTTTGTATTTTAATAGAACCAATATCTCTTTTTGAGAGATTTCCAGCTTTACAGAGCATTGCTACTAACCATCTTGGTTCAGCTGTATCATCTCGCCCAACCGACAGCTCAAACCATACACTTTTAGTAAAAGAAGAATTTTGTGAGTTTTTATCTCTTTTATCGGAAGGATTTTTTAAATCTTCTGGAACAGATAAATCCTTGCTAACTAGTCTGTAGTAGGCAACCGCAAGCTGATTAATTGTGTTTTTTGAAATTAATTCATCTACAAAAACTTGCTCTTCTGCTTCTATCGGATCTTCAAAAATTTTATTTTCTAGAATCCTTTTTTTATCTTCGATTAATATTTCTTCTCTTGAAGGAGGCAAAGTCCAATGAGGCTTTATATTTGCTTGACCAAATAAACGTTCAGCTGTTCTATTTCTATTTTGAGGTACAAGAATTACACAAACACCTTTTCTTCCAGCTCTTCCTGTTCTTCCACTTCTATGAAGTAATGTATCTGACGTTCTTGGTATATCTGCATGAATGACTAAATCAAGATTTGGTAAATCCAGTCCCCTAGCTGCTACATCTGTGGCAACACACACCCTTGCTTTTGAAGATCTCATTGCTTGCAAAGCCATATTTCTTTCGTTTTGGCTTAATTCACCTGAAAGAGCTACTGCAGAAATACCTCTGTTTGTTAAACGACTGGTCATATGATTTACAGCCATTCTAGTAGCACAAAAAATTATAGAATTTGTAGCTTCATAATATCGTAACGTATTAATAATAGCATTTTCTTGATCACTTGACACAATTTTGAATGCTTTATATTCAATATCAACATGTTGTGCATTAGATTTACCAACAGTAATTCTAACAGCATCTTTTTGATAATCTTTTGCAAGTTTAGCAATGGTTTTTGGAACAGTTGCTGAAAACATTAAGGTCTGTTTTTCTTCAGGTGTGGTATCCAAAATGGCTTCTAAATCTTCTTTGAAACCCATATCTAACATCTCATCAGCTTCATCAAGAACAACAGTTTTAATATCCTTTAGATTTAATTTTTGACTTTCTATATGGTCTCTTAATCTTCCAGGAGTGCCTACTACTATATTAGGTTTCGTCTCTAAGTTTCTTTTTTCAGCACGTATATCCATTCCTCCAACACAAGAAATAATCTTTGCATCACAACTTTCCAGGAACCAAGCTAATTCATTTTTTACTTGCAGAGCTAATTCTCGAGTAGGAACAATAATAAGTGCTTGAGGTAGTTTTGATTTTTTAAAATAATTATCTTTACCAAGTATATTTTCTACTATTGAAAAACCAAAGGCTATAGTTTTACCAGATCCAGTTTGTGCAGAAACTAATAAATCTAATCCTGAATAATTTTTTTTTATAACTTCTTCTTGAACAGGCGTTAATTTTTCATAACCTCTTTGAATCATTGCCTCGGCTATAGCATCAGGAATTCCAGAATTTTTCAACATGATAAACTTTCAGATTAAAGAGACATTGTAAGAAATACATTCTATATTTCTTTAAAATTAACTAGATTGTTGTTTTAGTCTTCAATATCAATAAAGTAAAGCATTAGAAACTTTATTTATGTTAGCACTTAAAATAAATAATAAAGAAATAATTTAGAATGAATAGAAATTTTGAGGTTATTGTAATTGGAGCAGGCGCAGCAGGTCTTATGTGTGCAATCGAAGCAGGAAAAAGAAATAAAAAAGTCCTCATTATTGAACATTCCTCCAAGATTGCAGAAAAAATTAGAATTTCTGGAGGAGGAAGATGCAATTTCACAAATTTATACAGCAATAGTGAAAATTTCTTATCAAACAACAAACATTTTTGTAAATCTGCTTTTTCAAAATATACGCAAAATGATTTCATAGATTTAGTAAAAAAACATAAAATTAAATTTCATGAAAAAAAATTTGGTCAACTTTTTTGTGATCATTCTGCAAAAGATATTATTGAAATGTTAATTACTGAATGTGAAATTCAAAAAGTTGAGATTAGTTTAAACACTGAAATCAAATCAGTAATCCGCGAAAAAAATTTATATATATTAGAAACAGAAAACAAAGGGAAATTCGAATGTTCATCTCTTGTTATCGCTACAGGTGGATTATCAATACCCAAAATAGGAGCTTCTGATTATGGATATAAGATTGCTAATCAGTTTAACTTAAAAGTTACAAACCTTTATCCTGCTCTTGTCCCATTAACTTTTAAAGACGATATATTAGAGTTTTGCAAATCACTAGCAGGTGTTTCAATTGAAGCTTCAGTTAAAATCAATAAAACAATTTTTAATGAAGGTTTAATATTTACCCACAGGGGTATTAGTGGACCATCAATTTTACAAATTTCTTCTTACTGGAAACCTGATAGGAGTATTGAAGTAAACCTATTACCATTAAATTCAATGGATAAAACTTTAAAAGAAAGAAGAGTGAAAACACCAAAACAAAACATTTCAAATGTTTTATCAGATTTTCTTCCAAATAAATTAGCAATGGCTATTACTAGTTTGTTGGATACAAACCAAAAAATAGGAGAAGCATCGAATAGCACACTAAACAAAATTTCTGATTTTATAAATAAATTAAATGTTTTGCCAACTGGCACTGAAGGTTACAAGACTGCAGAAGTTACATTAGGTGGTATCGACACAAATGAAATCAATTCAGCAACAATGGAATGTAAAAAATACTCAGGATTATATTTCATCGGAGAAGTTGTTGATGTCACTGGACATTTAGGAGGACATAATTTTCAATGGGCTTGGTCAAGTGGTTATGTTGCAGGTCAGAATGTTTAGATTAAATAACGGTTCGCTTTGCTGCATCTGAAGTATGATCACCAGCTTCATCCCAATAAGGTATAGGTCCATAAATTTCTATTAAAAAATCTAAAAAAGCCCTTACCTTAGGAGATAAATGTTTGCCACTTGGGTAGACAGCATAGATTGGAACATCCTCTTGGACATATTCATCTAATATAGATACTAATGTGCCTGCAGCTAAGTGTCTTCCAACAACAAATCTAGATAACATTGCTAATCCACCACCATTAATTGCTGACCTAAGAATTGCATCGCCATGGTTGAACTGTAACTTTCCTTTTGCGTGTATCAATTTGATTTTACCATCTACTAAAAAATGCCATTCATTATAAGGACTTCCACTCCTAAATGAAATAATATCATGGTTTAATATTTCGTCTGGGTGATTTGGTTTACCATGTTTTTTTATATATTCTGGAGAAGCAAACAAAGTTCTTGGATTTGGCGCCAATTTTCTTGCAATAAGTGATGAGTCCTTCATGATCGCAATTCTGATACCCAAATCAATATTGTTATCAACTAAATCAACAACCTCATCTGAAATAATCATTTCTATTTCTACCTCAGGAAAACGTTCTCTAAATAAGGGAAGATGTGGAGCTATATGCCTATAAGAAAAAGTTCCTGGAGCAGTGATACGAAGATGCCCTCTTGGTGCATTGGTAGCACTAGAAACAGCTGCTTCAGCTTCATCTACGTCACCAATAATTCTTCTAGCTCTATCAAGATAAGCTAGACCAACCTCGGTAAGTGATACAGATCTTGTAGTTCTATAAAGTAATCTTGCTCCTAATCTATCTTCTAATGCAGAAATATGTTTTGAAACCACAGAGGGAGATAAATCTAATTCTCTACCTGCTTTTGCAAGTGAACCATTATCAGCTATAGAAACGAAAACTCTCATTCCAGAAATTAGATCCATGCATTACCTCTAAATAAGTCTATATTTATCATAAAAAATTTTATTTTCTATAATACATTAATAAAACTTGAAATAATTTTTGTCATTTTGTATTACGAGAGAGCATGTAGCGTGAAGTAAGACACTCAAGACATTAAACGAGCCCGCGGAGGGGTGGCTGAGTGGCTGAAGGCGCCGGTTTGCTAAATCGTTAAAGGGAGCAATCCCTTTCGGGGGTTCGAATCCCCCTCCCTCCGCCATAAATCTCATTATATATACCTAATTTATACCTAAAATATACTTATAATATGTTGATATATATACATTTTATAGGATAATCTTTTAAATTTTAATTCTTTACAGTCCAGTAAAATATATGTTATTATGTGGGGTATTTTGTGGGATAAAATGATAAAAAGACATCCTTTTAATAAACTGACAGCAATGACTGTTAAAAAGCTATCAAAACCAGGTAAATACGCTGATGGAAACAACCTATATCTTCAAATTGATATTTCTGGCGCCAGGAGGTGGATTTTAAGACTAACTGTAGGCCATAGAAGACGTGATATGGGACTAGGCAGCACAATGATCGTATCACTTGAAGAAGCAAGACAGCTTGCAAGATTATATAGAGGTATAGCTAAATCTGGAGGAGATCCTTTTCTAGAACGTCAAAAGGAAAGAGGTTTTAAGGTTACATTTGCTTATTGCGCGCAAAAGGTCCACGAGTTAAATAAACCAACATGGAAAAATGAAAAATTTGCGCATCAATGGTATTCATCACTTGAAAATCATGTACTACCTAAAATTGGTGAATTGCCCGTATCGCAGATAACCTCATCAGATATTTTAAGTGTATTATCCCCTATCTGGAATACTAGAACCGATACAGCAAGAAAATTAAAACAAAGAATTCGCCTCATTATAAAATGGGCAAGAGCAAAAGGTTTTTTTCAAGGAGATGATCCAGTCGAACTAGCTGAACAGGCTCTTCCAAGAAAGAAAAGATCTGATAATCATCATAAGTCTCTATCATATAAAGATGTACCTGATCTAATCGTTAAAATTAAGGAGAGTAAAATCAGTCTTCCTACTCAACTTGCAATTCAATTTACTATTCTTTCTGCATGCAGGACGTCAGAAGTACTTAGGGCATCATGGGACGAAATAGACATTCAAAATCTTATTTGGACAATTCCTGCTAAGAGAATGAAAACTGGGAAGATACACGAAGTTCCTATTAGTTCGGGAATGAAGGATGTGCTCAAAGATGCAAAGGATAAAATCGGTTCACCTGATTTTATTTTTTGTAGTGATCAATCAGGAAAAGAATTATCTAATAACACTCTTCGGCTTGCCGTTCAAAAAAGACTAGGTGTAGATACTACCATACATGGAATGAGATCATCATTCAAAGATTGGGCAAGTGAAACCACAAACTTTGCAAATGAAGTCTCAGAGATGGCTCTGGCTCATGTAATACCCAACAAAACAGAAGCAGCCTATCGAAGAGGTAATCTTATGGATAAGAGACGTCATCTAATGCAGATGTGGAGTGATTTCATAAACGACAATCAAAATAAAGTTATTCATGCATTCTCACAAAAAGGAGATTAATTTGGAAAGTAATGTTGAACCAAAATTTTTAAGACTGAAACATATATTGGGTGATAGTAAATCAAATCCTCCCATCAAACCAATTATACCTGTATCCAAATCAGCATGGTGGGATGGTATTAGAAAAGGTCATTTTCCAAAGGGTATAAAAATTGGCCCTAATACTACAGCATGGAGATCTGATCAAATTCAGGATCTAGTAAATACTCTTTGTTCACAAAAGTAATTATTTATTTAATACAGTTTAAATTTCAAAAAAAAGTTTTTAAAAAATATTTTTCAAAATAGGCGTATAAAATGTGTAAACGTACAAACCATTGTTTTTACTAAAGAATTTCATATACATTTTTATACGTTTATGACAGTTATGAGATGGGATGAAACTTCAAAAAAGTTTTGAAAAAAATAAAAAATGAGGAATAAACTCTATAGGCTACTTTATAGATTTGATTTTCATCTTATATACAAAACTAAAAAATCAAATAATAACAGTACTTAAAGGAACCTGTTTTCAAGAACCAAGGACCGAGGCTGGACTTCCTGAAACATCAATACTTGTTTAAATATTAGTTTTTATTAGTTTTAAAAAATAACAAATGTAAAATAAAATAATATTATTTCCAAGATATTGAAGTGTGGCTTCATAACAAAAATCATACTCAATGTTAACAAAATAAAGCCGTACCATATATAACCCAAGGCTAGAGAACCAACACTTGGATTACTAACAACAATAGTCTTGGATTTTGAAAACCGCTTAGGAGAAATTTCACCTTCCATTTTTCCAAGTCTAATTAAGTTGTTACGAATAGACTTTTGACTTCGGTTCAAATTTTTACATATTTTGTAAATCGAATTTCCTTCATCAAACATCCTTATAAGTTCTGAAACTTCCTGTTTTGAATACCTGCCAACTTTTCTGATACTTTTCATATTGGCCATTTATTTGTCTTTAATAAATTTGTTTTCTCTAAAAATACCTTCAAGTATTTCACCATGCCTATCAATAAGTGTTCCTTTACCATGATATTGTCCATGCTGAAACTCACCTTCATATTGCTCGACAATATCATCACCATCTTTGTATGTCATTTTACCTTTTCCGTGTGGCAAAAGCATATGATAGGGGTAAGGCTGTGTGTTAAAATTATCTCTTAATTTTTTTCCATTATCATGCCACACAAGTGTTTCTGCAGCATATTCTGGTGAGATTAATGTACCTTCATAATACACAGTGATAGAGTCTGCATCATACATATTTCCTTCATCATCAATGTATGGAAGTATAATATCCTTTTTTTTAAATAATCCAAACATAACTACCCCCCTTAATTTATAATTTTTTTATTTTTTTTATTTGCTTTCTTATCAGGATTGGCTGGATGATTTTCAAAAAAATCATCCCAAAACTCGTCTTCCTTGCCACTTTCTACAATCTTTTGATACCTCTCTAGAAAGTCGTTTATTTCATCTACTGCTTCTTGAGGTATATCAATATATTTGTTCCCATCGCTATCGTAACGATGTTCCTTATTAATATTTACACCTATCCACAATATATTGATTTCCTCTATATATTCTGATCTCCACACAATTTCGGTTTTTTTGTAATCCAAATGACTGAAATAGTAAGTCAGGCTTTCATAAGAATGGAACTGATCCTCTATCTTTTTTAGTATTTGATCCCTGTCTTTTTCATCTGGGTAATATTTTAATAAAGCAGGACAAAAATAAACCTCACATTTATGGTTATAAATTTGTTTTGTAACAGTATTTTCACGTGGATCTACAATATGAGTATTACTCATAAACACTTCTCCTATTATATATGCTGATTTATAAATTTTGATTTACTTGAATGAATTTGTTAATTGATGAACGTAAAGACCCAATTAATTAATCATAATAATTATTTTTTTTACTATTTTATTAAGTGTCTCTTCAAAATTTTAAATTAAATGTGATTATCTATTTCTAAAAGTAACACCTAAAAAGTATATGAATTAATGACTGTCTTTTACTTTTACACCGTTCTTTTCTAGTAGTTTTATTAATTTAAGGTATATCTCATCTACGGTCATAGACTTATCTATTGGTGTCATAAACAGTAATTCTTTTTTGGTTTTCTTTTCTTGTTTTTTTTCATTCATTTTATTCTCCGGGCATATCTTTTAAAAAGTAAAATAATTTTTAATGTTGTTTTTCATAAGGAAATACTTCAGATATGAAGTGATCATTATAATCGTTCTTTCGGAATTTCCTTATCAAGGTAGTTTTTTTTATACCAGCATCTATATATTCCCATGTATTGACTTCCTGCATGAAAATACGATCTGACATGGTTTCATCTTGTTCATTTACTGTTATTAAACTCTTGTTTTTTTTCTTCATTAATTTCTCCAGTGAAATTCATTGATTTTTATTGATCATAGGCATCTTCAAGGGCCTTATCGAGATAGGAACGATCCAGATTAAAATCTCTATAACCCTGTGCTATTGTTTCAAAATAACTTTTATTTGGAACAGCTCTGCCATCATGGTTCATGATGTAAACCATGCCCTGATCAAAAAATTCCTTTCGGTACAAACTTGGAAATCCTTCAAAACGATCAAGTGATTTCTCACAATTTTTAGTAATTTTCCACAAACCAACTTCAACGTGTGATCCGGGAGATTTCACTATACTTGCAACATTGTTAAATATAAGTTTGTAATCCTTAACTTTTGAAGACCCAAGAGGTGTTGCGTCAGGGCATCTATGTCTCATAGCTGATTTGTTCAGGTTGGCACCATATGCAATATAAATCATGATTTTCCTTCCCAGACCAAACCCACCATAGATCTGAGATAGTAATTTCGACTTTTCTCGTAAGTACCATTCTCTTTCATTTCCACTAATGATTTCATTATTTTAAATCGAGGAACTGGTGCTGACATTCCAAAATATTTAATATATTTTTTTATGATTTCTTTTTTCATTAATTACTCCCATATCAAAATTTAAAGGAGCCTTAGCTCCTTTAAATCTAAATTAAATTTTCTTTGATTTATTTTATGAGTTCAGATTTTTGATCTGAGAAAATAAAGTCTACATAAATTTCAAAGCTTTGCTTTTCGTGTATCCACTCAGATTCATAGTAATAGTAAGCAAATGGTTTATCACCATCCAAGATATGATCGTTTACAAAACCTGATTTTTGATTGAGATTCATTTTATCTCCTATTTTGCAAATCAGTTTTGATCTTTTTTCAAAGTTTGGATTTAATTTGATAGTATTATTACAAAAAAAACATTTAGCTTCATTCTGTCTAATATGAGTTTCAATAAAATAATCCACTTTGTTTTCAACACATAATTGGTTGGTTTTTTTATCGTCTGCTACCAACGCCACCTCCCTGCACTGTTCTAAAACCATATCCCCATTTTTCAGGATATTTTTTTTCAAGCTGAGCTAATGTAGACAACACTTTTACAGTGTTTGTTTTATTTCTCTTCTTGTTTTTAAAAGACTTATTGCGAACGTGATATTTTTTACCTAAATATTTTTTCTGAATTTTTTCCATTTGAGAAATTGTTTCAGAAATATAAATTACATTTGAATTTTTATTCATTTAATTACTCCATATATTAAAAAAGAGATGATGAATTTATGTTTTAAATTAACCCGCTCGCCTTCAGGCATTGTGTTGCCACCGTCAGCTTTTGATTTTGGTCTGGTCGAACATTTAACCCTGTTCGATAGTCATCTTGGTCCCGTCCGCTAGGTTCAATTGAACCATCAAAGCGCAGTCCGTCAGGTCTGGGTAAGATGCGGGCCTTAAACTCATCACCTTGGTTGCAGATCTCTGTTCAACAATCAGACAACCCAATTGTTTGGAAACCTGCTTCTCAATCTTTTTTAATTCTTGTTAATTTACTCTGATTAAAAATTTCATTATTTTCTCCTTCTCATAAGTAATAAGATCGGGAAGAAAATTTTCTTGGAAAAAATTTATTTTTTTTCAAAAAAATCTTTTTTAATGTTCAGAGCTATTGTTTTTGCCAGTAAGGGCGGCACTGCATTACCTACCTGATGGTACTGGGCTGTTCTACCACCAAAGAAAAAATAATTATCTGGAAAAGTCTGTAATCTTGCAGCTTCTCTAACAGTCAGTGACCTGCATTGCTCAGGATCAGGATGTATGTAATAGTGCCCATCCTTGGAGATATGACTTACAATTGTTGATGAAGGATTATCCCAAACCTGAACCTTGAACCTATCATTGTGAGAGGAAGCCGTCAGTTTTCCTGTATCTTTATCCTGAGTGATATTGTTATGAGCAGGCTTTATGGCCTCAAGGTTGCCTTCCCAATCTTTCATCAATGGCGTCTTTTTATGATGGCTTGCAAATGCCGAGCAGAATAGATATCTAATAAGATCTGACTCAATATGTGATCTGCTATGATGATTTATCCAACCACAAATATTTTTATCGGAAAGTTCCATGGTAAGATCATTTGAATGATTAATTGATTTATCATCTTCAACAAACTCTCCACCTCTTGATAAGTCAGATGAGGATGATCCTATTGTTTTAATTATTTCTGGGATTTTAAGATCATTGTTTTCCTTCCCACCCAACAATCTATTATATTCCTTTTCAATTTCTGATATCCAGTTGATACTTGTATCCTCTTTTTTTGAGAGACCACTCCTTATCCTGGGCATATCTGAAATTGTATCTCTTACAGTATAGTTTTTCTCTGATAAAGAGAGTTTTGACGGCTTTATATTTATATCTTCCCTTACTCCTACAATGATAATTCTATGCCTTTTCTGGGGGATGCCATAGTCTTCACATTTTATTATGAAATCTGATGCTACAGCGAAATCATCGTCAAGACCCAAACGATTACTTTTAACCAATGAGTGTAACGAATATTTTGAACCATTTTTTTCTTTTAGTATTTTACCAGGATCTTTGAGCCCCTCAGTCAGGTTTTCAAATACACTGCCATTTTTTTCAGTCATACCTGATTTTGCAGATCCAAGTCCCTTTACATTTTCCATAACAAAGATCTTAGGGTTGTACCTGTTTATTATTTTTATGTATTCTTCAAAAAGTTTATGCCTCTTATCTTCATAAAATAATTTGCTGTTTTCTTCTTTTCTTTGACGCAGATTATCTTCTGTTTCCTCGTTATCAGATTTTATGAAACCTGTACCCAGCCTTCTTGATCTTCCTGCAAGTGAATACGCCTGACACGGAGGTCCACCAATAAGGATGAATTCATCTTGATCTTTCAGTATTTCATCAAGTCTTTCATTAATTAGCTTATCATGCTTCTTATTCCCTAACTCGGCATTAAGAACACGACTTTCTGCATTTTTCCATAATTCTGAATAAGATTCCTTCAGCTTTTCAAGAGTTATTTTCCTTCTTACAAAATCATAATAATCCTGATTAGGGTTTTTGTTATTCAAAGAATGAAAGAATTTTCTTATTTTAAGAGTTTCGCAGGCTATTGGGTCCATCTCTATGGACAACCTTATGTCAAATCCAGCCTGAGAAAAGCCTTCACCAAGGCCTCCCGGCCCTGCAAACAAATCTATAACAGGAGTTTTTTTCAATTCTTATCCATTAAGCGTACCGGGCCAACAAAGTCAAATAACCTGCTTTCAAGATCAGAAATATTTTTAGTCTGACATTCCCAAATAATCATTAATTCATATCCCATTTTCAAAAGCTGTTTTCTGACGTATTTGTCTCTTCGTACATTATCATCAAATTTCCTGTTCCAGAAAGATTTATTAGTTTTAGGAGAAGTGGAATATTTACAGTTTTCGTGTCTGTGCCAGAAACAGCCATGAACAAAAATTATTTTTTTTCTTTTTTCAAATATTATATCCGGTTTACCAACAACTTTTGTGCTATGAAGCCTATATCTATAGCCGTTTTTATACAAAATTTTCCTAACAATTAATTCAGGTTTAGTATCCTTACCTTTAATCTTAGACATATTGTAGGAGCGTTTGGAATTATCTACTTCACCCATTTACTGCTATTAACTTCTGGTCCCATTTTACTTATTATTGTCTTAACATCCATATTTTCTATGTCATAACTTTTCTTAAGTCTATCTCTCAATGTCCCGTTAAATCGTAACACTCCTCCTTTGCCAGCCAAACTCTTAAGATTATTTTTATTAACTCGTGAAAATGCTCCTGATTTAGGCAATAATGTTGTTTTATCTTGATATAACTCAAGTATAACACTTCTTAATTTAGAACTTTTAAGATTTGCTCTGTTACTGCAACAATGTTCCATTGGATCTCCCATGGTATCCAATTTGTCTTTTAAAAGAAACTTACACCATTCATCTTCATAGTATTTAACAAGATATACCGGCATTCTTACTGAGTGTCTGTAATGCGCTGAAACCGTTGAAGTTATGCCACCAGATTTGTACTCGTCAGGGATAAAATGTTCTGATCTTTGTGTGCGTTTTCCTCGCAACTGATCAAAATAAACAGCCGCTAACCAAGACCACATACCAAAATTATTGTAATCATCAGCATGATTTTTTAACATCTTGTTAAGATATTTACCCATTTCATAACGATCATGAAATAATTTATCATCTTCAATTTGACATTTAACATCAACATCAATGACAAGGTTATGATTTGTGGTTAAAGGTGGTATTTTTAACTTTACATTAGTTTTATTTTCATTTTTTCTAGTGTTTTCCAAAAAATCAGAAAACTCTTTGATACCATCATTATTAAATTTTTTTAATGTTATCATAGGCATGCTAATCTCCCTGATTACTATTTATAAATTCTGTCATTAATTTCAATTCATTAGAAAGTGTGATCATGGTTTCTTCTATCCAGTTTGAAAATTCATGTTTTTCTTTATCTCCTCTGGATGGCACCTCAATTCCCTTTAAAGAAAAAAGTTGATCCCAATGCTTCACCCATTCACTATCCTCATCAGCTTCCACATAAATCCATAACATTTGTTCTAATGCATTTTGAAAAATCAGCAATTTGCCTATTGGTTCTGTGATCAAATTAATAATATTGCATTCTTCATTATTATTAATCTTCAAAACAGGTTCAGTTGTTCCATCAAATGGATATACACGCCATGCAATTTCACCTAAATCGTCAGGTTCAACTCTTACTAATGTTCTTCTATCGCCTTCAAAAATACCAGAGGGTATAA
>CACIRZ010000031.1 GCA_902589185.1 uncultured SAR116 cluster alpha proteobacterium | reverse complement strand
GGTCTCTATGTCTTGCTGGTAAACTAAAGTTTGGAGTGCGTTGGAAAACTAATAACTGCTGTGCAGTTTCTGAAATTATTGGAATTGATTGAACACCAGATGAACCCGTACCAATGATACCAACTCTTTTTCCTTTAAAGTTTGGCATTTTTTTTGGCCAAGCACCAGTGTGGTAGATATTTCCTCTAAATTCATTTATTCCAGGAAAATGAGGAGTGTTTGGAGTAGATAAATTTCCAGTTGCTAAAATTAAGTTTTTAGTAGTAATAACTTCATCTTTATCAGTTTTTATAAACCACTTTTGATACTCTTCATTAAAATTTGCTTTTGTTATTTTTGTGTTAAAATTTATTTTATTCCTCAACTTAAATTTTTTACAGACATATTGAGCATACTCTAAAAGCTCTGGTTGTGTCCCATATTTTTCTTTCCAATTCCACTCTTGTTGTAATTCGTCTGAAAATGAATATGAATAATCCATGCTTTCAATATCGCATCTAGCTCCAGGATATCTATTCCAATACCACGTTCCTCCAACGTCATCTGCTTGTTCGTAAATTTCTGCTTTAAATCCATCAGATAGCTGTTTATGTAAACTATACATTCCTGCAAAACCAGCCCCAACAATTAATGTATCTAAAGATTTAGTAATATTCAAATAAGCCTCCATAATAATTTTAAATACTAGGTCTTGAAAAAAAGAATTTCAACATTAAATAATCAATGTGACGCCATAATGGGTCACAATTTAACAAATAACATTGCCATTATTGGGATGTTGAATATAACTCGCTTTTTAAGGAGATAAACATGACTATTTTACCAACACTCGCTTTAAGATCATTTGTAGGTTTTGATAACCTTTTTAATGAATTAGAAAGCATCTCTAACCAAAAACAAAATTCTTTTCCTGCCCACGATATTATTAGATTATCAGATGATGAGTATGAAATCACATTAGCAGTATCAGGCTTTAACAAAAAAGACATAAATATTGACGTCCATGATGGTGTCCTTACAATTAAAGGAAATGGTGGATCTGAAGTTCAAGATGATAGTGTGCAATATATATATAAAGGTATTGCTAAAAGGTCTTTTGAACAAAAATTCAGATTAGAACAATACGTAGATGTTAAAGAAGCTAAATTATCTAATGGTTTATTAACTGTTTCACTTCTAAGAGAAGTGCCTGAAGAGAGAAAGCCAAGACAAATAACTTTAAAATCTGCTTAATTTACTTTTTGGGTTAGGGCACATACCCTAACCTTTATTCCAAGGTATAAATAATAATGGAATTCTTATTAATATGGGTATTAGGAAATGATGTTATTGATAGTGGTCTTAGATATAAGAATGCCGCAAAATGTTTTTCAGAATCCCAAAATGCCGCCGCTGAAATGAGGGAAGTTGGTCTCTCTGCGCCAAAGTTCACATGCTTGCCAGTTGCGAAAGGTAAAGAATTTAAAATTTATAGAAAAAATGATCAAAGCTCAAGGTTTCCATTTTAAATTTACTCATTAAATTTTTTCTCTATTATTTTTCTAATTTTTTCTAATTCTTTAGTCTGTTTATCAATTCCTAAATTTTTTCTGACAAATCCGTAAATCCAAATTATTAATATAACTATTATCAGGAATAAAAGCATTTCAATCATAAAAAATAAAAAATTTATTTTTTCCTGAAACAGTTCTAAAGAAGAATTTAAAGGTTTGAATAAGTCTTTCATTTTTATTTTTTGTTTTTATTAATTGCGTCTAAATCATAATTGAATATTATGATTTTTTGAATAAAAAAAGGAGGATTTAATGAAAACTGGTAACCTGTTAATCATTTCAATAATTTCTGCATTTTTCTCAAGTGCAGCTTTTTCAGAAACAAGAATAACTTACAAATCTGCAAAATCCACCTCATCATATTACCAGATGGGAGTTCAAATTGCAGATACAATTAAAAAATCTACTAATGGTGGAATGATATTGACTATAGAAGAAAGTCAAGGATCTGTTCAAAATGTAAAAGAGGTAGCAGCAAGAAAAGGAAATTATGTTTTTACTACACCACCAGTATTAGTAAAACTTGCAATAGCAGAAAAAGCAATGTTTAAGGGTAAAGGTAACCCTAATTACAAAAACATAAGAGCTTTATTTCCTATTCCTTCTTTAACAATGCATTTTGTAATGTCAAAAAAATCAGGTGTAAAAACTTTTTCTGACATGGCTGGTAAGACTATATTATTAGGAAAGGGATCTTTTGGAGCTAAAGAAGGTGCAAAGTATATAAAGAATTTTGGCTTAGAGGGTAAAGTTAAATTAGCACAAGTAGAGCTTTCAAACGCTGTTCCAGCATTAAAGAATGGTCAAATTGATGGATTTGTTACCGCTGGTTCCTATCCAGCACCAAATGTTATAGAAGCAGCGGCATCAATGGGAGTAAATGTAGTTTCTTTAACGGAAGATCAAATTAAATCTTCTAAGAGAACTAAATTAATTATACCTGCAGGCACATATGCTGGTCAAGATAGTGATATTGCAACTACATCATTGCCAGTTGTTGCATATGCTACAACAAATATGAGCGATGATGTCGCATACAATTTGACAAAAGCTTATTGGGAAAATAAAGGAAAATTAGGTGAAGCTGCAAAATGGTGGAACGGAGTAACTACTAAAATGCTGTCTAATGTATCAACTAAGATTCATTCTGGTGCAATTAAATATTACCAGGAAATCGGGGTAAAGTTAGCTTATCATCATAAATAATATATGAAACCTAACTATAAAGTGTGGATTGTCTTTGGATTTATATCGATTGCTTTCCACATTTACCTTATTTTTTCTGGATTAGTCCCTAATTTGATTTCAAGGCCATTACATTTGGCTTTAATTCTGCCTTGGATTTTTCTTTATAATAATGAAACAAAATTACAATTATTTATTAACGTTTTCATTGTCATTATAGGAATGACATCATGTCTCTATATTGCCATTTTTTCAAATCAGTTAATGGATCAATATGGATTTTTAGAAAATAAATTTCAATTAATTATCTCTTTAATATTAATTTTAATTGTTTTAGATGCTGCAAGACGATCAGTAGGATGGCCTCTGCCTATTGTAAGTTTTGTAGCGTTATTATATGGAGTTTTTGGAGAATATATACCTGGTGAGTTTGGTCATCCAGGACTGCCTTTAAATAGCTTTTTTGGAACACTTACAATTGCTGAAGGTGGTTTATGGGGTCCGTTAACAGGTGTTTCTGTATCTATAGTTTCAATATTTGTTATATTTGGCTCTTTTTTAAATTCTGGTGAAGCTGGTTCAGGGTTCATGAATATTGCAACTGCTTTTGCAGGAAAATTAAAAGGAGGGGCTGCAAAAGTTTCAGTAATTTCATCCGCTCTTTTTGGTTCTATTTCAGGTTCAGCATCTGCAAATGTTGCTTCTACCGGTATGGTTACTTTGCCAGCAATGATAAAGTTAAACTATCCTAAGAGGTTGGCTGCATCTGTAGAAGCTGTAGCATCTTCAGGAGGTCAGATTATGCCACCCTTAATGGGTGCAGGTGCATTTGTAATGGTAGAATTAACTGGCGTCTCATATGATAAAATTATTATTGCAGCTCTTTTACCAGCTGTTCTTTTCTTTTTTGCAGTTTGGGTTGGTATTAATTTTTATTGTAAAATTTATAATTTAAAACCAATGAAAAAAGATAATCTTCCAGATATTAAGACAGTAATCTTAACCTCATTATTTTTTTTAATTCCATTTTCTATTTTACTTTGTCTAATGTTTGCAGGCTTTACACCTCAATATTCTGCGTCAATATCTATTTTATCAGCATTTATATTACTATTTTTTAATATAAAAAATATTTTTAATTTTCAGTTAGGTGTGAGTAGATTTTTTGAAGCATGTGTTGCTTCTGGACGACAGATTTCCCTAATTGGTTCAATTATAATATGTGCTTCAATTATAATTGGTGTATTATCAATGACTGGTTTAGGAGTAAAACTTACTTCTTTAATTATATCTTTGTCAGATAATAATATTTGGCCTGCGCTTATTTTAACTGGAATTGCCTGTTTGTTACTTGGTATGGAAGTACCTACCACAGCAGCTTATGTAATATGTGTTTCTGTTGCTGGCCCAGCTTTGGTTGACATGGGACTTGAGCTTCTTCAAGTTCACTTATTTGTATTTTGGTTTGCCTTGTTATCAACAATTACACCGCCTGTTTGTGGTGCGGTATTTATTGCTTCAGGAATGGTATCTGAAAACTGGTTAAAGGTTTCTTTGACATCAATGAGTTTAGGAATTGGATTATACTTTATCCCACTTGCGATGATAGCAAACGAAGCGATCATTCAACTAGAAACTAATTTTATCTCCTCAATAATAGCATTTGTAAAGATTGCTCTAAGCTTGATTATGTTATCCTATGCGTTTATTGGTAAAAATTTAATCATTGCAAAAATGATTTCATTTGGATTAGGTTTATTTGTGATGTTTATATAGTTCTTTAATTATCTTGTTTAACATTTTTATAGTTTTTTTGATAAGCCTTTCCAAAGCCTTCAACATAAAGAGCTCTATGTATGTCGAGTGTATAGAAATTGAAATCAGTAAACATACCCCACATTTTACTTCCACTTTCAATTTTTGCATATGCGCTTAATAGATCAATAAATTCTTTATCATCTTTTTTAAAGACCTTCTTTGTAACAATACCATTAATAGTTAACCTGGGGTTATTTGACTTCGTTTTATTTAATTCTTTTAATGAAAAATACAAGCTAATTTTATGATTTATATTAATATTTTTTGTATGTTCACTTAAGTCACTTATAAGAATATATAACTTTTTGTTTTTGAACATTGGAATTATTTTAGAAAGAAACGGGAAGTTATCCTTCCCATTAGTTCCCAGAACTGATATTTCATAATCACCTTCTAAAATAGACTGAATTTTCTTTTCGATTTCTGGATTGGTCTTTTGATACATGAATAAAAATTTAATTTTGATTATTAATTGTGAATCTAACAATTTTTTTAAATACTTGGAAGTAAATTTATATTAGGTTTATTTAGTTATAATGAGAAATATTGTTTTTTATATACTCGCTACTTTTTCTTCTTTATTGGTTCTTTTATATTGTTTAACCCTTACATCAATTAGTAGAGGTGCAGGTGAGAGTTTTGCAGTTTTTTTGTTACCATTAAGCACACATTTTTCTTGGGACAGAGCTTCAGTCGCCTCTATTTATTCTATTTATATGGTTTGTCTTGGTTTAGGTTCTTTATTATCTGGTTTATCATTTGATAAATATGGCCCAAAATTTAATTACATGGTTGGTTTAGGGTTGTTATCCATAGCTTATGGTTTTTTAGGTAACTTTTCATCAATTTGGCAATTTTATACTTTTTTAGGCGTTTTAGGTGGTTTAGGCGCCTCAATGGTTGGTGTGATTCCAGCACAGAGTTTGGTTTCTAGATGGTTTGATAAAAATTTGGGTACCGCTTTGTCAATAGCATATGCTGGTCAAGGTCTAGGTGTTCTGATTATGGCCCCCTTATCCCAAATATCTATTGATCATTTTGGATGGCAACTTTCTTATAAGTATATTTCATATGTATTTTTGGCACTGTTAGTTTTTGTTTCTTTTCTTCCGTGGAAAAAAATTTCTAGTGGATCAAAAAATAATCCAAGAAAAACAAAAGATGGAAAAGCTGTGGGTGGTGTTTCATTAAAAGAAGCAATTCACACAAAAACATTTTGGGGTTTTTTCTTTATTTTTTGTTTTACAGCAATAGGTATTTTTGGCATTTCTCTTCACGTTGTTGCGTATTTAGTTTTTATAGGTTTAAGCGAAGTAGAAGCTGCTTTTTCATTTGGAATAGCGGGGATATTAAATTTTGTAGGGATGGTTTTGACTGGCTTGGCGGCTGATAGGTATCCTAGACATCTTGTTGCTACAGTAAGTTATGGTTTGAGTTTTATGGCAATATTTAGTTTGGCTTTTATGCAAGTTAATTCTTCAATAATATTCTTAGTTTTATTTATTATAGGGTTTGGTTTGTCTGCGGGTGCGCGTGGGCCTATTATAACAACATTAATGGCAGAAATTTTTGCAGGAAAAGGATTGGCTTCTATATATGGAGCTACAAATTTAGGCCAGGGAATTGGTGCTGCAACCGGCGCTATTTTGGCAGGGTTTCTTTTTGATTTGACTGGTGGTTATAATTTTGGTTTCATTTTATGCAGTATATTTACATTTTGTGGAGCCTTATTATTTTGGGTAATTCCTCAGATCAGATATGCTAAAGTTTAAACTATAAAGAAAAGAATATATGGTTAAAAAAGAATACAATATATTAGCTGAAAATCTAAAATTTCCTGAAGGTCCAATTTATATGAATGATGGATCAATAATTTTAGTTGAAATCGCTAGAGGTACATTAAGTAAAGTCACATCAGATGGTAATGTTGAAGTTATTGCTAATTTAGGAGGTGGTCCAAATGGTGCAGCTATTGGACCAGACGGTCAATGTTATGTGTGTAATAATGGTGGGTTTGAATGGGAAATAAATTCAAAGCCAGCAGGGATGAGGCCAATATTGCAGTCTAAATCATATTCAGGAGGAAAAATTCAAAAGGTAAATCTTGAAACTGGACAGTTTGAAACACTGTATGAAGAATGTAATGGAATTTCACTAAAAGGTCCGAATGATATTGTTTTTGATAAAGAAGGAAATTTTTGGTTTACAGATTTGGGTAAACAAAGAGAAAGAGACATGGATAGGGGGTCAATTTATTGGGCAAAATCTGATGGATCGCATATCAAAGAAGTAATCCATCCTATTATGACACCAAACGGAATTGGTCTTTCACCTGATGAAAAAACTCTTTACGTTGCAGAAACGGAAGGCGGTAAATTATATGGATTTGATATAATTGGAGAAGGTGAAATTAATAAAATTGACTTTCCACACTCAATTAATGGTGGCAAATTATTGAATAATGAGGGCGGTATTAAAAGATTTGACTCTCTTGCTGTAGAAAAAAATGGAAATATTTGTGTTGGAACTCTATTCAACGGTGGTATATCGGTTATCTCTCCAAATGGAGGCTTGGTAGAGTTTATAAAATTTGAAGATCCATATATTACAAACATATGTTTTGGTTCTAATGATTTAAAAACAGCTTATATAACTGCATCATATGAAGGCCATCTACTTGAAGTTAAATGGGACAGAGAGGGTTTACCGTTAAATTTTCTTAATAAATAATTTATAGCAACTTTAATATTTCATTTTTAAGATTTGTTATAACTAGTTTTGGATTAGTTTCTTTTATATCAGATTGAAAAATCTCAAATTCTACATTTATTCTATCTTTTCTATTTAAAACAGTTTTCAAATACTTTGAGATATCAACATTATTTACATTATTTTCTTTGTTCAAAATTAGTCTACCTGAAGGTCTCCAATTATTATCAAATTTAATATTTGAAAATTGAAGCAAGCCTAATTTAGGAGAGGTTTTTAAAAAACTATCTAGTTTTGTATCTGCAAAACTGTGATACAGGTCAATTATTAATTTATGTTGATTTTTTTTTACAAGATTTAAGCAGCTTGAAATCGAATTAAAATGACCTTTTGTAAGTATTTCCCAACTCCCAATAGGTTCTAAACCTAAAGTAAGGTTCTGTTCTTGAGCTTTGTTAAATAAATAGAGTAACTGATTTAAACTTTCTTTTCTTATTTTTTCAATTTCAAGGTTTTTATTTTCAAAATTATATTCAGTACTAATTGGATTTGGTCCTCCAAGAATTCCACCAGAAATAACACAAACCACGTCTGGTTTTAATATTTTTGCATAATTAAAAATTTTCTCATGTTGTTTGAAATAAAAGTTATCAGTAAAATATCCCACAGAATTAATACTGGTAACGTTTATTTTGTTAAGACTTAACTCTTGCTTTAATTTGTTAACCCCATATTCTTCAATAAAATCAGTGTGTAATCCTATATTCTTAATCCCTGCTTTTAGTATTGCTTCAATAAATTCATATGGATCAGTATTTTTTGGCCATAAATAACTATTTACTGATAACCTGTTTTCCAAAGTATCTCGGATGTTTGATTTCATTAAAATTTTAATCTTTATTATAATATTGAATTTCTAGAAACACACATCCTTCATCAGATCTAAATGGCCCATGATTAGTTCCTGGAGGCCTGCATGCATAAGCAGGAGATTGTGTTGTGATTTTTTTATTTCCTGGTTGATCATTACCTAAAGTAATTGATCCTGAAATCATGTAAACTTCTTCCCAATAATCATGAACAAATACCTCAGTGTTAAATGCCCCAGGCAAAAATCTAATTAAGCGTGTTCTCACACCAACTTTTTTTTCTTCATCCAAGTTTCCTGATAACATTTTCATTTCAATTCCGGGACCTGCACCAGGTGCTAATTCCCAACCTTCATTAATGTTTAGCTTTGAAAAAGAAATAGCTTCTTTTAACATTTTAATATTCCTTTCCATTTATAATTTGTTGTAGGTCATTAAACCACACAATTGATGATTTATCATTTTCAATGTTTGTATTAAGTATTTTTTCAATTAAATTATTACAATTATTGTTTTTTATATGGCTATTAACCAAGTAAAGAGTTTTATCGCATATTTCTTTTTCACTCATTGGATTTTCTGGGTCACCTTTAGCATGATCTGATTTTTGGGTAAGTTCTTCATCATTATTGAATTTAATTTTAATTTGTACTGAATAGTTTTTTGGAAAATTAATTGACATCTGTTTATTAGAATTAACTCTAATTTTTTTTCGTAAACTCTCAATTTCAAAATTATTTAAAATACTTTTTTCAAAATAACTTTCTTTTATATCTTCAAATATTAGAGAAATTGCACAACAATGTTGAAGTGAAAATTTCCCTTCAATTTCATTTGTTGGGTTTGGTTTGTCACAAAAATCAATAGCTGTTTGATAAGTTTCTATTTCTATAAATTTAATATCTTTAATATTAATTTTTTCTTTTTTTATTATTTTCTTTAATTCTAATGCCACACCTATTACTGGATGACTGTGTCTGCATGCTGGCCATGGTTTATTGCTTACTTCATTTATTAAATGTGTATTTTCTTTTTTAATTAATGCTTCAAAATCAGCTTTGTTAGTGAATGCTTTTAAAAATCCTAATTCTCCCTCTATCATGTCAACAGGTGTTTTAGCGTTTTTTTGCGCTAATAAAGCTGATGTTAATCCGGATCTTGAAGCATTAGCTAATGCATATTGTTTAGCTTCGCCATCACCTTTTCTGCATTGCCATATTCCTGAAGAATTCATTGTGGCAAGTTGAATAGAGTAATTTAATTTAGTTAAAGCTAAATTTTTGTTTTGATCATGATTAAGAATGTAGCTTGAAGCTGCGGCAGCTCCAAAAACCCCACAGGTGGCGCTTGAATAAAAAATGTTATAATGATCAGTCCCTAAGCATATTCCCATTCTTATCGCTGTTTCATAACCTAATACTAAAGATTTTAAGAACTCTAGGGCATTTACAGACTTTAAGGATGATGTTGCTATTGCAGCGGGTATAATAGTATCCCCAGGATGAATAATTGAAGTTCTATGAACATCATCTAATTCTAAGATATTTCCAACTGCTGCGTTAATAAAAGCACTGTCAAGTGGACTTAATGATTTTTCATGAAAAAGATTAAGGGAAATTCCTTTTGGAAGTTCTGATTGTAAATTTTTAAATGGAGTAGCTTGTTTTGAAAAAGTTCCTGCAATCGAGTAACCAATCCAATCAACTATTGCTAATCTAGCTTTATGTAGAGTTTGTCTATCAGGTTTTTTGATTATTTGTTCTAAAAATTGATCAATCATTTTTTTTATCAATAAGTTCAAAATTTACTTTGCTATTATATTTTTAAGCTGTTTTAATAAAAGTACAATAAATATGGAGATAAATATATGTTTGAAACAAATAGACGTGATTTTTTAAAGAATAGCGCATTGGTGGCAGCATCAGCCTCATTAAGTCAATCATTTGTTATGGATGCATTTGCAGCGGATCCTTTAAAAATTTGGACTATTGGCGTCGCTAAAGTAACAAAAACTTGGGATGAAATGGGCAAACAAGCAGGTGTTCCGCTTGTATATTCTGCTAAGAGTGGTTCGGCAGATCAGGCAATACAGAAGTTTTTTGTTGGTGATGGTCAAAAACTTTATGATGCTATTACAGATAATGGTGGTGGACAAGAAGACGCTATGTCTGACAATAAAGCAATTGTTCCCCTAGATGTATCAAAGATTAAAAATTGGAAAAACTTAATTCCTGAATACAAAGAAGGAAATGTAGCGGCTAATACTATCAGAAATAGAAAAGGCGAAATCGTGGGTGTTCCTTACATTTCAAATGCTGACTCTATGGCTTATAATAAGACTAAAGTTGGAGGAGATATTGATACCTGGGACGCTTTATTTGACAGTCAATTTAAAGGCTATGCAGCTATGCAAAATGACTCTGGCCCAACTTTAACAACTACTGCTGTTTATTTAAAAGAGTCAGGAAAACAAGACATTGTTAACCCTTCTGATATGTCTAAATCTGAAGTAAAAGGTGTATGTCAATTTCTAATTGATCAGAAAAAGAAAGGACAATTTAGAACATTCTGGGATGGTTTCGGAAATGGTGTTGACTTACTTGCAAGTGAAGAAGTTCTTGTTTCTTCATGTTGGGAGCCGATAGCAGTTATTGCTGCAAAGAAAGGTGCCGATATTCATTATGGAACTATGAAAGAAGGTCACCAAACTTGGAATAATGTGTGGATGCTCACTAAAGGTGGTAAACAAAGAGGGCAAGAAGATAACTTTTATAAGTTAATGGATCTTTATCTTTCACCATGGTTTGGTGCAAGAACACTTGCTAATTTAGGTTTCACACCTCAAATGACTGGTGTAAACGAGTATGTTGAAGCAAATCCAGCTGACTTTGATGCTAATAAAAAAGCAGTTATCGCTCAAAGACTAAAAAACAAAGCTGACAGGATGGCTGTAAAAGGTAATTCTTGGCAGAACTTGTATCCTAAAGAATTGAGAGCTTATCAAGACTGGTGGGCTAAAGTTCAAGCCGCTTAAATTAAATTAATTTTACAACCCTGCAAGTTGCAGGGTTGTAACTTATTGGTAAATTAATGATTTCAAAAAATAATTTTTTATTTAAAATTCCAATCATCTTTATGATTATTTTCTTTGTTCTTCCATTACTTTTAACTGTTGTTTGGAGTGTTTTTGAAAGAACAATGTTTTGGATGGAACCAGCTTTTACCTTATTTTCATATGAAAATTTCTTTTTTTCATCTAGGTTAGAAAATTTTCTTTCTTCTATGTTTCATTCATCTATATCTGTTGTTTGTGCTTTTTTTATAGGTTTTCCAATAGCAATATTTATACGTCGACGAGTAAAACAAGTTGCTCAACACAGAGTTATGTTATTGTTTATTCTTCCTTTTATGGTTTCTGAAATAATAAGAATTTTTGCTTTAAGACCCATTCTTTCAAGAAATGGTGTTGTCAATTCATTTCTAATGGATATGAATTTAATAGATAGTCCTTTTTCTATTTTTGTATTTACTCCTACTGGAGTTGTTATTGGTGAAATTGTATCTTTTTTACCATTTATGATCTTTTCAACTTTTCTAGCTTTGGAAGCTATACCAAACTATATTTTCGAAGTTTGTGCTGACTTAGGTGTAAACAGAAGAAGAATGTTTAAAGATATATTTTTACCTTTAGCTGCACCAGGCTTATTTGCAGGAAGTGTTTTTATTTTTGTTAATGGAATAGGCATTGCTTTAATTCCAACTATATTGGGTGGGCCAGGTTCGGTAAATGCAGGTTTGATTGCAACACAAGCAATAATTGCTCTTGATTTTCCATTAGCAATGGCTGTAAGTGCTATAATGATGTTCACCCTAATGGGGCTTCTTTACTTAGGTCATAGGTTGTTTAATCTAACAAAATTATTGGAGCCCATAAGTTAATGTCACTAAGAGATGATTTTCAACCTAAATGGAAGCTTCTATTAAAATGGGGATGGTTGTCCTTCGCTGTTTTTATTTTAATGGCTCCTACTTTTTACACTGTTTATATTTCATTTAATGAACTTGGTTTTGGCGCTAAGTATTACAATTTCACTTTTCAGTGGTATGAAAATGTTTTTTCTGACAAGCAATTAATTGGGGCATTAGGTTGGACAATGCTTTTGGCAATAATTACTTTACCAATAGTTATTCCTTTCGGACTACTTTCAGCTAAACTTTATAAACAAAGTAATCAAAAAGTATGGATTGTTTTTATACTTCTTTCACCATTGTTTGTGCCTGCAGACATTTTGGCGTCTGCATTATTAGTGTTTTTTAAAAATTTAAATAAATTTTTTACGCTAATTGGTGAATATACAGGTATATATTCCTTAGATACTTGGTTTGATCTAGGAATTATGACAGCAGTTATAGGTCTGATAGTATATACATTACCTTATGTATTTGTAGTTATTATGATAACTATGGCTAGGTATAGAAACGAACAAACCGAAGCAGCAAGGGATTTGGGTGCATCAGCCTGGAGAGCATTTTGGGAAATAGAATTTCCTCAAATTAGAGCAGGGGTATTTAGTGCTTGTGCATTTGTAGTTATTCTAACTTTTAACGAATATACAAGAACTAGTTTATTAAAAGGTGGTTTTGATACTTTTACTTCAGTATTGATTTCACAAATGTTGAATACTGGCATGTCTGAAGAGTCATACGCTATGGCATCTATTGTTAGTTTAGTAGCTGTAGTTATTGTTTCTGCTATTTTAATTGTAACAGCAATTAAAACTGAAGAATTAGAGAAAAAAACACGAATAGTTAAAGAACCAAATAAATAAATTTTGGAGTTTAAGTTGAAAAAAAGTAATGCAATTGAAGTAAAAAATTTAATTAAGACATATGGAGATATTTATGCTTTAAATGATGTTGATCTTAACATTTCAGATGGCGAATATTTTGTTTTGTTAGGTCCTAGTGGTGGAGGAAAAACCACACTTCTTAGATCAATTGGTGGATTTATAAGGCCTGATAGTGGATCAGTAATAATAAAAGGGAAAAATGTCAATAATTTACCACCAGATAAAAGGCCTACTTCAATGGTCTTTCAGGGGTTTGCTTTATTTCCTCACATGGACGTTGCGCAAAATATTGGATATGGGTTAAAGCTACAATCTATTGAAAAAAACATTATTGATGAAAAAGTTAATAAAATGATGGATTTAGTTGGTCTTACTGGATTGCATAATAGAAAGCCTCATGAACTATCTGGAGGGCAACAGCAAAGAGTTCAACTTGCTAGAGCACTTATACTTGAAAATGATGTTCTGTTACTAGACGAGCCTCTATCAGCGCTTGATGCTCAATTAAGAAAAGATATGTGTATTGAATTAAAAAGACTTCAGAAAACTGTTGGTATAAGTTTTGTTCATGTTACTCATAACCAAGAAGAAGCTATGTCAGTAGCAGATAGAATAGCAATAATAGCCGATGGTAAAATGATAGAAGAGGGCACTCCTCAAGAAATATATAACAAACCTAAAAAGCAATTTACTGCTGAATTTTTAGGTGAAAAAAATATCTTAATTGGAAAGGTATATAACTTAAATAAATCAAAAATCGTTCTAGATATTAACAATGATAAAATAGAAATTGCCAACAATAATTATAATGTTTCAAAAAACCAAGAAGTAAGTGTGTCAATAAAGTCTGAGTCAATCCAAATTAAAAAAAATGTAAAATCAAAAACAAATGAAAAGAATTCGATTTTTGGTAAAGTTACTGAAATCACTTTCCTTGGTCAATTTGTTCGATATTTAGTTTTGCTAAGCAATGATCAAGAAATACAAGTAAGGTCAAGTGAAGAAGTAGCTAACGTTAAATTAAATGATCAAGTAATCCTTAATTGGAAATTAGATGACTTTATTTTACATAATGAGTAATTCATTTAGGTGGGCTTTCTAGAAATGGTATAAGTCCTTCACCATGTGATCCGTCTTCTTTAATAAACCAATCACCAATTTGGCTTGAAGTCATAAAAACAACATCATTTCTGCTTATTAAATCCTCTATTATTTTTTTTAAATAATAAAAGTTCTGTGGCACTCCAACTATGTGTGGGTGAAGTGCTAATGTCATAATCTTTGTATTGACTTGTTTCTCGTTTTCAAATATGTCCAAAGTTGCTTTAACTCTTTTATACATTTCATCACATGCATTATTTTGAACTGTCCAAATTGGTACATCATTTAATTCAAAGGTGTACGGCATGGCTACTATCGGTCCTAATTTGGTTCTCATCCAACAAGGCAATTCGTCAATTAACCAATCATGCAAGAATTCAATGCCATTTGCTTTAAGAAGCTCAGGTGTGTTTTCTGTTTCTCCACCACCTGGGCCAAACCAACTTCTTACTTCTTGCCCTGATAATTCTCTTAAGAGGTTCAAACTTTTTTTAATTACACTTTCTTCATCTTTGGCTACCCTTAGAGACTCTTGAAACCAGCCATGACCAACTAATTCCCATTTAAGTTTGCAAATTTCTTCAAATGCTGAAGAATAAATCTGTGCTACTTGAGCGTTAATAAATGCAGAAACTGGAATATTGTTTTCATAAAAAAGTTTCATCAGTCTAGGAAGACCAACTCTCATTCCATATTCAACCCAAGAAAAATTTGGTAAATCAGGTGGATCTGCGATTTTACCATGAGGTGGGGGAAGAATACCTCTTGGCATATTCTTATCAAATGGCCAATATTCAACATTCATAACAACATGAACTATAATTGACTTTCCATTAGGGGGCGTTAATTGTTTTCTTTTTGAAGCCAGTTCATAAGGAACTCTTGGATTTGACCACATAAAATTTCCTTTCAAATGAAAACTATTACAATATTTTTTCAAAAATTGAAGATATTTTTAGTAAAATTTTATCATTATTATTCGCTGCATTTAATTGGATAGAAAAAGGTTGTTCATAAGTTCCGTTATGAGGTATTGATATTGAAGGGAGATCTGATATGTTGGCAAGAGAAGTAAAATTAGCCTGATTTAAGGGATGTTCTTTTTCAATATTGAATGCCGATTGTGGTGTAGT
>CACIRZ010000030.1 GCA_902589185.1 uncultured SAR116 cluster alpha proteobacterium | reverse complement strand
CAAGCAATATTAATAATTCTTAAAAGATGGGTTAATTTATTTAGGTCAAGTTTCATAGGCATTTTCACAGGAATTTTACCTGCTGCTGGCGGTTCAATTTCAAATATATTAGCATATGATCAAGCAAAAAAAGCTTCACCTAATAGATCAAATTTTGGAAAAGGTGAATATGATGGTGTCATTGCACCAGAAGCCGCTAATAATGCAACTGCAGGTGGAGCGTTAATTATGATGATGGCGCTGGGTATTCCTGGAGATATTGTAACAGCAGTTATGTTAGGAGCATTAATGATCCACAATATCATTCCTGGTCCAACATTCATTCAAGACGAACCATTATTAGCGTACGGTGTTTTTATAGCGTTTTTTGTTGCTCATTTTTTTATGGTCGGATTACAGGCGTTCTCATTAAGAATATTTCTACTCGTTACAAAAATTCCAATGTATGTTTTAGCATCAGTTATCTTAGCTTATTGTGCAATTGGTGTTTTCGCATTACATAACGTAGTTTTTGATATATGGGTTATGTTCTTTTTTGGAGTAATTGGATATTTTATGAAAAAATTAGGATTTCCTCTTGCTCCCATGATCCTTGGAGTGGTTTTAGGTAAACTAGCAGAACTTAATTTAGCAAGAGCTTCTGGAATAAGTGATGATTTATTGCTATTTATATCAAGACCATGGTCATTGTTTTTCTTGTTGATGGCAGTAATATCAGTAATATTTCCTTTTTATCAAGAAGCTAGGAAAGATTCATTATTCTCAAAACTTTATGTTCCAATGTCTATGGTTGTATTGTCTTTACCATTATTTTTGATGGGCAGCCCAGTAAGAATGATAGTAGCAACAATATTAGTTTTAACTGGAGTATATTTTTTATACAAAAGAACCAGCTCTTTAAAAACTACCTTATAAATTGATTTACGTATTCTTCACCTAAACCAACTTTGATAAAATGTTTTTTAGCAGCTTCGATTCTATCAAAAACATCAGTTGTGCTAACTGTATTTCCATCTTCATCACAATAAATTAGGGCTCCGGAGTTATGAAATAAAGTAATCATTTCTTCGCAATCTTCATCAACAACTAATGTGTGAATCTCACCTGGAGGCTCGAATAAATACGAACCTTCTTTAGCAACCCAATCATGCTCAAGGTACCTCCATGAACCTTTAATTACGAAACCATGAACTGGAGCAGGATGTCTGTGTCTTGATAAAAAGCCACCACCGATAACCTTTGTTAGATGAACCCAATAACCTTGACTAATATTATAGCATAATGGTCTAGACCAACGACCAGGAGACAAGGGAACCCAAAGTCTATCGTCATCTTTAGAAAAACTATCCTCAATAAAAATATCTGGGATAATATTTCCTGGCTTAGGTCCGTTATATGGCGGAGGAAATATATTTTTAGTAAAATCGTTCATCTTAAATCTCCTAAACAATAAATTTAATATAATATTTTTAATTTAGCCATACAAACGAAAAAGGACGAAGGATGGGGGTCCTTCGTCCTTGCTTATTGCGATGACATAATAACTACCTTGGGGAGGATATGAGTTCTATGTTATGTCACCATCTTTCATTAATATCCAGGGGAGGAGGATAGGATACTAATTCTTAAATTCTTTATGCAGCTTTCTTTTCTTCAGTTGTCTTTTCCACACCTAACTTACCAGCTGGGAAATCAACTACGTCAGTTACGTTAAAGAAGTCTCCGTTTAATACTTGCTGTCTTGTATATCCAATATCAGCTAGTGTACGGTCATCTAAACTTATTAATGCTTGTCTTGTTCTAATTACAGCAATCTTTTCAAATGCAGCTGAAATATAATTATTTAATTTTGCTAAGAATGTATTTTCCATTATCTATCACTTTTCTTTCATGTTTAAGAAGGCTTATTCCTTCGTTGTTATTTATATAAGATAAAAAAATGAATAAGAGAATATAGGTAAATGGAATATAATTATTTCCAAAATGGAAATATTTAACATAATTGTAACATAATTGGCCCTAAATTGGAAAGAATATGGCAGATTTGTGGTTTTAGAATTTAAGCAGGTTGCATTTTTTGTTCTTTAATTGGTAAGTGTACTAAAGTTGAAAAAACTGATACCCCTATACCAATCCACCACACTAGAGTGTAATCGCCTGTAGCATCATATAACTTTCCGCCCATCCAAACACCAAGAAAACTTCCTAATTGATGTGATAAAAAAACAATTCCATATAAAGTACCCATATAACGTAATCCATAAATATGAGCTATCAATCCACTAGTTAAAGGTACTGTAGCTAACCATAAAGAACCCATTAACAAAGAAAATAAAATTACTGATATTGGTGTTATTGGAAATATAATAAAAATTAAACCAATAAACGCTCTTAAAGCATAAACAATAGCTAACAAGAATTTTTTGGGGTATTTCTGCCCTAACCAACCAGCATAAATTGTTCCAAAAATATTACTAAATGCAATTAATGCTATTGCAAAAGCGCCTAAACTTGAAGTTGTTGAAACTCCAAAACTATGTAAAAGGCTTGATGGATTTATACTACTACACATTTCAGTAACCATGGCAGGAAAATGAGCTGTTAAAAATGCTAACTGGTATCCACAAGCAAAAAATCCAAAAAAAATCATAGAAAAATTAGGATCCTTAAAAGCATCACCTAATACCTTTTTTAAGCTTATTTCTATTTCTTTTTTTGAAGATAAAGGAGGAGATTTTAAAAAAGGAACAAAAAATATAATAAAAATTATAGACATTGAAAAAATTATAAAAACTTGTTGCCAACTGTATAAATTTAAAAGAGCTTGAGCGATTGGCGCTCCTATCATTTGACCAACTGAACCGGCAGCAGTAACTACTCCTAAGGCCATTGATCTATTTTTTTCACTCGAGGCTCTACCAACAACTGCTAATATCATTCCCATGCCTGTTCCAGCTATTCCAAAACCTATGATAAGCTCAAGGAATTGATGTGTTAGTGGATTTTGTGCAATAGTTGATAACAGTAAGCCAATAACATAGCAAAATGCTCCAACTATAATCATTTTTCTATCACCAAACTTTTCGCCCAAAGCTCCAAAAATAGGCGCACCAATACCCCAGCCAAGGTTTTGAATTGCAATTGCTAATGAAAATTCTACCCTTAACCATTGAAATTCTTGTTCAATTGGTATTTGAAATACCCCAAAACTGCCTCTTATTCCAAAAGTAATGATAATTATTATGGAGCCAGCTATTAATACTGGAGTAATTAAAGAACTATTATAATTTTTCATAAATTAACTTGTTAAACAATTCTATACCAATGTCAAACCTTTGTTTTTGACAATGCTTATACTTTTTTCCCATAAAAGGTCAGCATCTCTTTGACTTTGGGCAAATATTGAAGGTTGATCTATTTTGCTTTGATAAAAATATTTTCCAGTAATATTTTTAATATTTTTGTCAGTAGCTAAGAATACTATTGTCTCAGCACCTTCTTCAACTGATATTGCAAAGAAATTCATAAGAAATTTTATGGCTAAACTTGCAAGGCCACTATTGTTTTTTCCAAATTGGGTTTTTACAAAACCAGGATGAAGACAATTAACAGTTATGTTATTTTTCTTGATTAATTCACTCAATTTTTTTGTAAATAAAATATTACATAATTTTGATTTTTTATAAGAAATCCACCCGTTATAATTTCTTATCATTTCTAAATTATTAAAATCTAATTTTACACCTCTGTGTGCGCCGCTAGCAACGTTAACTATTCTTCCTCCTTTTTTTATAACTTTATATTTTAATAGTAAATTAGTGAGAATGAAATATGATAAGTGATTAAGAGCAAATGTTTTCTCTATTTTATCGACACTCTCTTTTCTTGAAAAAAACAGTGCACCAGCGTTGTTAATAAGAATATCAATTTTGAATTTTTTTAATTTATCTGCTAACGATTTGATTTCTGAAATAGATGAAAGATCACATTTTTTAAAACTAATATTTTTGTTTGAAGTTTCTTTTATTAGAGCCTTGACTGAGTTTTCACCTTTATGTTTGTTACTACCTATTAAAATTATTTTATTTTTAATCTCTGATCCTAAAACCTGAGCTGTTCTATAGCCAAGGCCGCTTGTACCACCAGTTAAAACTATATTCATTTTTTTGTGCCTTTTATAATGTTTTCTTTGATTTTTTGAAAGTTCTCTATTGGATTATTTTCATTTAATATCGCTGATATTACAGCTACACCAGAAACTCCTAACTTAAACAAATCACAAATGCTATCTATTGAAATACCACCGATTGCAACAACTGGCAGATTTGTTTTATTAATGATTTCTTTTAATGTATTTGAACCCATTGGTTCTGATGCATCAATTTTTGAACCGGTAGGAAAAATTGGTCCTACGCCAAGATAATTTACACAATTAGGTATATTACCCAATTGATTTTCATTTGTTATAGATAATCCAATTTGAATATTTTGATCTATTAATTTTTTTGCTTCATTTGGATCCATATCAGTTTGTCCAAGATGGAGTATATCTATTAAACCTTTGCATTTAGAAGCAACATTGACATTATCATTTATACAAATCTTCATTTTAGTATTAAATGTTGCTGATCTTATATCTTTTATGAGTTCTATGATCTCGATGTCTTTCATTGACTTTGCTCTCAATTGAAAGACATCGAGACCATTTTCGGCTAGTTCACCAACTATTCTAATAAGTGTTTTTTCTGGTTTTTCACTTTTTAATATATGATGAGGAAGTAAATTTTCAGGACCTGCTACAAAATAAGAATGAAGATCAGACATTTTTAATTTTTAGATTATTTATAATATCATTTGTAGAAATATTATATAAATTATCCAATAAATTCATTCTTAAACTTCCTGGACCCCTAGAAACTTTACTAGCCATTTCTCCAGCTAAACCATATATGCCAATAATTGAAGCAGTTGAAAGAAGTTTATCCTCTCCTACCGCAATAGCAGCTCCAATCAAACATGACAAAGCACATCCTGTAGCAGTTATTTTTGTCATTACTTCATGTCCGCCCTCTATAGAGTAGGTTAGCTTTCCATCAGTTACATAATCTGTAGCCCCAGTAACTGCGACTATAATTTTATTTTTTTTAGCTATAGACATTGCAGCATCTAGTGCATCATTAGAGGTTGAAGTTGAGTCTACGCCTTTACCTCCCCCAGACAGTCCAGCCACAGCCATAATTTCCGACCCATTTCCCCTAAGTATTGTTGGTTTAAACTTTATAAGTTCTTCAACATTTTTATTTCTAAAGCCACTAGCACCAGCACCAACAGGATCTAAAACCCAAGGAACATTATTCTCACTTGCATTCTTTGCTGCCTCCAACGCGCATTCTTGCCAATATGGATCAAAGGTTCCAATGTTAATTGTCAAGGCTCCACTAATAGCTTTACAGATTTCAGTAAAATCTTTTGCTTCTTCTTTTGCGTGTGCCATTGCAGGAGACGCTCCAATTGAAAGTAAAGCGTTAGCAGCTATGTCCATAGAGACAAAATTTGAAAAATTCCATACCAATGGACCTTTATCTCTTATTTTTGTCAAAAGTTCTGAAGCATTTTTGGATAGTTCTTTAGACATATTTATTTCCTCATTTTTATAAATTAATATTTCATATTTTTTCAGGGAATATGTTTAAAATTTTTAATAAGCAACTCCCTCCGCTGGTCTTAACCAGATCAGGTTTTAAGGGTTTATCTCTCAGCAAAAAATTTTGCACCCCTGGCATATCTAGTTTAACATAATTATGTGAATTGCTTAATTCTTTTTATTTTTATTTTTATATGAATTTGAATACATTTAGATAATTAATGGAAATAGCAGAATAATTTTAAATTCTTCATGAGGGTTATTGTGGAAAGAAAATTATTAGCAGTTGTTGCTGCAGATATGTTGGGATTTTCAAGGTTAATTGAGGATGATGAAATTAATTTACTCTCAAGACAAAAAAATCAATTAAACACAATTATTAAACCAGAAATAGAAAATTATAATGGTGAAATAATCAAGACAACTGGGGATGGGTTCTTAGCTGTTTTCCCAAGTGCATTGGACGCAGTACAAAGTAGTGTATCTATTCAAAAAGGGATTTATGAAAATGAATTAGAGAAAACCAATGATAAGAAAATTAGATACAGAATTGGAATTCATGTTGGTGATGTGGTTGTGGATGATGGAGATATTTTTGGTAATACTGTGAATATTGCAAGTAGATTAGAGTCAATAGCAGATGCTGGAAATATTTGTATTACAAATGATGTTTATCAAAGTATCAAAAGTTTGAAATCTTTAATTATAGAAAATATAGGAGAGCAATTCTTAAAAAATATTTCTCAAAAAGTTCAAGTATATAAAATAAATATTTTAGAAGATGATATAAAGCAAATTCAAGAAAATCATTTGTTAACTGAGGCAAATCAGGAAATAAGATTTTGTAGTTCATCTGATGGAACTATTATTGCTTATGCAAGCATTGGGAATGGACCACCAATTTTAAAAGCGCCAAATTTTATGAGTAGTCTAGAACATGATTGGAGAAATCCTGTTTGGACCCACATTTATAGGCATTTAGCAAAAGACCATACGTTTTACAGGTTTGACCAAAGAGGTAATGGTGTTTCAGACCTTAACCCTGAAAATATAAATTTTGATTGTTTTGTAGATGATATGCAAGCAGTAGTAGATGCAGCTAATATTGATAAATTCCCAATATTTGGAGTTTCCCAAGGATGTGCAGTTTCAATAGCTTATGCATATAATAATCCAGAAAAAGTTACTCATTTGATATTGTCTGGAGGTTTTGCAAGAGGAAGAGCAAAAAGGGGAACAGCTGATTTTGATCAAAAAATTGAATTAGAAAAAAATATGATTTTAAATGGATGGGAAAATGAAAATCCTGCATTTAGACAGTTTTTTACATCTACTATGATACCAGATGGCACGAAAGAACAAATGGATGCATTTAATAATGTAATGAAAATTTCTACTTCTGCAGAAAATGCAGTTAGAATTCAATCCGCTAATGACCAAATAGACGTTTCAGAATTATTACCATTATTAGATATTCCAACTTTAATTTTTCATAATATAAATGATGCAAGAGTTCCAATTTCAGAAAGTAAATTTATGGCTGCCAATATAAAAAATTCTAAATTTGTTCCATTAAATGGAAACAATCATGTAATCCTTGAAGGTGATGAGGGTTGGTCTATATTTAAAGAGGAGTTAAAAAACTTCCTTAAACAATAAACTAATTTTTTTACATAATAGGAAAAAAAATGGATTTTAACTTAACAGAAGAACAAATAGCATTTCAAAACTCCGTTAGAAGTCTTGCAGATAAATATTTAAAAGAGGGTAATCTTAGACGTGCTCATGATCCATTATTTCCAAAAGATATTGCAAAGTTATTTTCTAAAAATGGTCTAATGGGGATAACACTTCCTGAGAAAGATGGAGGGCAGGGAGGTAAGTTAATGGATGCAGTTCTTGCAATAGAACAAGTTGCATTGATTTGTCCAAGAAGTGCAGACGTAATACAAGCAGGAAGTTTTGGTCCAATAAGAACTTTTGCAGAGTACGCAACTGATTACCAAAAAGAAAAATATTTAAAAAAATTGTTAAATGGAGAAATGGTAATTGGTTTAGGTATGACTGAGCCTAATGCTGGATCAGCAGTAACTGATTTAACAACTAAAGCTGTTAAAGATGGCAAAGGATTTAGAGTTTCTGGTAGTAAAGTATTTACAAGTAATTCTCCAGATGCAGATATTTTTTTGATTTATGTAAGATATCATGAAGGAATAAATGGTATAGGTTCAGTAATAATGGATACATCAATGCCAGGTTTTTCTAAAGGCAAATCTTCAAAATATACTAATGGTGAAGAGTGGTGTGCTTTATATTTTGATAATGTTTATATTCCTGAAGAAAATGTTTTATTAGGACCTGGTGGATTTAAAAAACAAATTTCAGGATTTAATGCGGAAAGAATTGGAAACTCTGCTAGATCACTGGCACTTGGTGAGTTTGCTTTTAATGTCGCTAAAGAATATGCTGTAACAAGAGAGCAATTCGGAAAGAAAATTTGTGAATTTCAAGGCATTCAATGGAAGTTTTCAGATATGAAAATTCAAATTGAAGCTGGAAGACTATTATTATACAGAGCAGCAATAAATGCAGATAGAGGGTTTCCCTCTTCTAAAGAAACATCAATTGCTAAAGCATTTTGTAATAAAGCAGGATTTGAAATAAGTAATGAGGCAATGCAGGTTATGGGTGGTACTGGGTATTCACAAGAATCATTGGTTGAATATTGTTTCAGAAAATCTAGAGGATGGCAAATTGCAGGTGGATCAACTGAAATGATGAAAAATAGAATAGCCGAAGATATCTTTGAAAGGAGATTTTCACAAAGGCCAAATAAATGATCTTTTAATTATGATAGATGTTTCTTTATCCAAATCTTTTTTTAACCCAAAATCAGTTGCAATAATAGGGGCTTCTGCTGACCCAAAAAAAACCAGTTCACGAGCACAAAGGTTTCTAGTGTCGCATGGTTATAATGGAAAAATATTTCCTGTAAATCCAAACAGGGAAGAAATTTTTGGATTAAAATGTTATCCAAATTTAAAATCAATTAATGAACATATTGATCATATTTTTGTTGCTGTTAATGGTAATAAAATTATTGAAGCAATTAAAGATGCTATATCAAAAAAAGTTAGATGCGCTACGATTTTATCTGGAGGATTCAGTGAATCTGGATCTGAAGGTAATGTTTTAGAAAAACATGTTTTTAAAATAGCAAAAAAAGGTGATTTAAGAATATTGGGGCCAAATAGTATTGGTCTTATAAATATCTCAGATAATGTGATTTTAAGTGCAAATGCTATGCTCGAATTACAAGATTTAAAGAAAGGAAGTCTTGCTGTAATTTCACATAGCGGGAGTCTTATTGGAGCCTTATTGGCTCATGGCCACTCTCGAGGTATAGGTTTTTCAAAGTTGATTTCTGTTGGAAATGAGTCGGATCTCTCCGTTGGAGAAATTGGTAAAATGTTAGTTAATGACCCAAACACCGAAACTATAATATTATTTTTGGAAACATTAAGAAACAGTGATGAAGTAGCAGAGATGTCCAGAATGGCACATGCAGCTGGAAAACAAATTATCTGTTACAAACTTGGCAAATCGGAATTAGGTAAAGAATTAGCCAAATCACATACAGGAGCAATTGCAGGAAATGATGATGCGTTCAATGCATTCATAAATTATCATGGTATTGCTAGAGTGGAAACCTTTGAAACATTAATTGAAATTCCAAATTTATTTAAAAATAAGAAAAAACCTGAATCTAAACGAGTAGGTATAGTTACCACAACTGGTGGTGGAGGTGCTATGGTTGTAGAAAGTTTATCAGAGAATGATGTTGAAATAGTAGATCCTGGTCTATCAATAAAGAAAATTATGCAAGAAAATAATATTGCATTTAACAATAATAAATTAGTTGATTTAACTATTGCTGGAACAAAACCAGAAATTGTTAACGAAGTAATTAGTCAGATGATGAAAAATAAAAATTGCGATTTAGTCGTGATGGTAGTTGGTTCGTCTGCTAAATTTAGACCAGAGCAAGCAGTTGAGCCTTTATTAAAATGGGCAAATCATTCAAAGCCTTTAGCAGTGTATGTTGCCCCTGATGCTCCAGAAGTACTAACTTTACTACATAAAAATAATATTGCTTGTTTTAGGACACCCGAGTCTTGTGCAGAGAGTGTGAAGACCTTTTTAAATACTAAAAATCCAGTCAAACAAAAAATTTTAAAAAATGATTTAAGTAATATTTCAAAAAAGCTAAAGAAAAATATATCCAAGAATTTATCTGAAGAAGAAGCATTAGAAATTTTTAAAGATATTGGAATTCAAATTGTAGATTACAAAGTAAGTTTTAACGAAAAACAAGCAATAGAACATAGTTCCCAAATAGGTTTTCCTCTAGCAATGAAAGTCTTGTCAAATAAGATACTTCATAAAACAGAAACTGGAGGTGTTGAATTAAATATCAAAAATTTAGATGAGCTGAAAACTAGTTTTCAAAAGTTATCAGATGTATTTCAGAAATTAAAAATGAAAAGTAGTGACGAAAAATTTCTTATTCAAAAAATGGAAAAAGGCATTGCTGAAATAATTTTGGGTTACAGAGTTGACGAATTAGTTGGACCAATTGTTGTACTTGGTTCTGGTGGTATTTTATCAGAAATATATAATGATAAATCAATAAGGATGGCACCAGTTGATATTACAGAAGCTAAAAAAATGATAAATGAGGTTAAAAGTCTTGTGACCATTACTGGATATAGAGGACTTCCCGAAGCTGATATAAATATTATTGCTAATGCAGTAGTGAACATGTCTAAATTTGCTTTCGTTAGGGAAATCAAAGAAGCTGAGATTAATCCAGTTATAGTAAAAAAAGAAAATGAAGGAATTGTAGCGGTAGACGGTCTCATTACTTTAAATTGATCTTTTTTTAAGCAATTTTATCTTAAATAAAAAATATATTTACATGTTAAAGATTTTTTTTATCATTAATAAATAATGATGAGTTTTGAATGATTATTAATCATGGGGTAAGAGGATCGACACCAAATCCAAGTCAAAATTATTTATTTTTTGGCGGCAACACTCCTTGTGTAGAAATTAAAACTCAGAAATATCAACTGATTTTCGATTGTGGTTCAGGGTTTTCAAAAGTTAATTTTTCAAACAATCTTGAAACTATATTATTTATTTCACATTTCCACCACGATCATATACAAGGACTAGCTTTTAATAATTATGATACAGATATAAATAAAAAAATTACTCTAACATCAGCTCATTCTAACAAAACTGTTACCTACAACAATTTAAGTGCTTACTATAATAATCCTTATTTTCCAGTAAATTTTATTGAAATTATTAACAGATTTAATTTTTTGGATTTTGAACAAGTTGTAAATGATTTTGAAGATTTAAATATAAATTCTATTGATCTAAATCATCCTGGAAATTCCTCTGGATATAGTATTAAGAGTGATAATAAAAAATTTTGTTATCTATTAGATAATGAATATGAAGATGTTCAAGAAGAAAAATTAATTAATTTTTGTGATCATTCAGAAGCTATCATCTGGGATGGTATGTTCTTAGAAAGTGAGTTGTCAGACAAAAAAGGTTGGGGACATTCAAGTATTGAACAGGGCATTGCTTTAGCAGATAAAATTGATGTCAAAAACTTTCTTATTTCACATCATTCACCATCCAGGGATGACAAAGAAATAAAAGATATAGAAAATAAAATTAGTAATAAGAGAGTCAAATTTGCATCTGAAAATGAGGTTATAGAATTCTAATGGAAAAAACAAAATTTAACCAAAATCAAAGTGTTTTTAAGGTTGGTGAACTTCCCGACAAGATGTACTTGTTGGTTAAGGGATCTGTAGGAATTTTTCTACCGACAAATGAAACTAACAAACCAAATTTTATAATCCAAGAAAATGAACTCTTTGGAGAAATGGGTGTCATTGAAAATGAACTGAGAATGGCCACAGCAAGGTGTTTAGTGGAAAGTGAAATCATCTCAATTACCAAAGACGAATTTGATAAAAGGGTTAATAATTCTGATGTCTTTGTAAAAGGATGCTTAAAAGCGTTGTCATACAGATTAAGGTCGGTTGAAAAAAAAATGTAAGAAGAAGTTTGAGGAGTTTTTTAAATGGAAATTAATATTAAATTAGCTGAAAGTTTAATAGATGCATTTGATAGTGAAGAAACTGGTATAGTACTTTGGGATGCAAATGATAATATTGCTTACAGAAATAAAAATATTTCTGAGAGATTTATTAAGCTAAATATTGACTTTGAAGTTGGACAAAATTTTTTTGAGAGAATTAAATTAATAAAAAAAAATAAGATAATTTCTTTAGATGAAGTAAATATTCGTCAAAAAAATTATGTTACTGCAAAAAATACAGGAAAACCTCAACAATTTGTAATAAAGGGACCTACTGGTAGATGGGTACAAATAAAAGATACCCCGACATCTGAAGGGAATATATTAACATTAATGACCAATGTTACTGCAATTGTTGAGCAGGATCTTGAAAGAAAAAGATTAGCTAACGCAATAGAAAATGTACCACTTATTATACAATATTGGGATGAAAATGATAAATTAATTTTCGCAAATGCAAAGGCTGATGAATTACATGAACAATGGAAAGTTAATTGCAAATTCACAAAAGGTTTAGCATATGAAGATATGGTAAGAGCGCAGCTTTCAAGTTCAATATTTAAAATTCCTGAAGGAGAAACAATAGAAAGTGAAATAAAAAGAAGAAAGAAGTATAGAAAAAAAGTTTCGTCAAATTATAGGGAAGTTTATTTAGAAAATGGTAAAACTTGGTATGTAATTGATAAGAGATTAGATGATGGCTCTTTTTTAAGTATATTTAGTGAAATTACTGATATTAAAAATAAAGAAGCTCAATACAAACAATTAGCTGATGCATTAGATAATCTTCCTATGCCGATGTTATTCTGGGATAAACAAGATAAATTAATTACATCAAACAAAAGATCCCGAGAATTTCAGGGAAAATGGAAAATTAAACTGGAAGATGGAATGTCTTGGGAATCAATGTTTAAAAAACAAATTGATGCAGGTGTTTATGTTATTCCAGAAAATAAAAGTATTAAAGATTTTACAAAGGAAAGATCAAATTTTAGAGCAGAATTGATAAAAGATAGAAAAAGAGAAACACTCTTATCTGATGGTACTACTTTTTTTAGTAATGAAATACGTCTTGAAGATGGTTCAATGCTAAGTGTTTTTACAGATATTTCAGAGATAAAAGAACGTGAAAAATCACTAAAATTACTTAATGATGCTATTGAAATTATTCCAAATAATATGATGCTTTGGGATAAAAATAATAAATTAATAATGGCTAATGCTAAAGCTAGAGATGATAATGCCTCCAGAGGATTTGATCTAAAAAAGGGCGCATTGCGATTAGATATGGTAAAAAACGCCCTAAAAAAAGGATTTATGTCACCTCCAAAAGGTATTACTCATAAAGATTTCATTAAGAAGAGACAAAAACAATTTGAGGCTTTAAAGGATCAAGAGGCTTATGAAGTGATTATGAATAATAAATTTTATTTATTATCCTCTTCTAGATTACCAGATGGCTCAACTTTACAATTTGCAACTGACATAAATGATACAAAAAAACAAGAAGAAGAATTATTAAGATTTAAAGATGGAATAGATTTATTACCGAATGGTCTAATGTTTTGGGATGCTGAGGATAATTTAATTGCACATAATGCTAGTGCAGTCGCATTTTTAAAAGATTTTAAATTTGATTTAAAAATTGGAAAATCAAGAGAAAAACTTAGAAAACATATGATTTTAAATGGTTATGTTTCAGTGCCTAAAGGTGTTAACAAAAAAGAAGTTTTTGAAAAATATAAAAATGATTGGACAAATTTAGTAGGCACAAGGACGAGAACTAATAATTTTTCAAATGGAAAAACACTTCTTTTTACAGACACAAGATTGAAAGATGGTAGTACTATTTCCTTATGGACAGATGTTTCAGATGAAAAGAAACAAGAGAAAGAACTTTTACGATTAAAAGATGGTATAGATATATTACCAAATGGATTGTTTTTTTGGGATGAGAACAATAAATTAATAGCAACCAATAAATCTGCTATTGACCATTTAAAAGAATTTGGATTTGATTTGCGTCTAGGAGTTGATAGATTTGATCATGTAAAACACTTAGTTAATCATAATTATAATATTTTACAAAGTGGATTAGACAAAAAAACCCATATTAAACGCATGAAAGAAAGTTGGAATAACTTTACTGGTCAACGAACAAGAGAAACAAAATTTTCAAATGGTTTATCTTTTCTTTTTACTGACACTAGGTTAGCTGATGGAAGCACAATCTCGTTATGGTCTGATATTACCGAAATTAAGCAGGTAGAAGACAGTCAAAAACAACTAATTGATGCTGTTGATAACATGCCAGCTCCAGTAATTTTATGGGATAAAAATCATAAATTACTTATGGCAAATAAAGTATTGAAAACCAAAGAAAAAAAATATGGCATTCAATTTGAATTAGGAATCTCAAGACTTGAAATTATAAAACATTCTCTTTCACGAGGATATATTCAATTACCTAATAAGATGAGTAAAAAACAATATTTACTCAAAAGACAACAAGAATTTGATAATCCAAAGTTTATGGTTGAACAGAGAACCTTAGAAAATTTATTTGGCGATGGAAATAGTTATTTAGTAAATACTGCTGTTTTGCCTGATGGTGGTACATTACAATTTTACACGGACGTTACAGAAATAAAAGAAAAAGAAAAGTCATTAAAGCAATTAAGTGATGCAATTGAATTAACACCTAGTTCCATATATCTCTGGGATCAGTCTGATAATTTAATAATGGCAAATAAAGCTTCAAGAGAATTTCAAAAAAACCTTGGTTTCCATTTAAAACCTGGAATATCCAGGAAAGAAATGGTGAGTCATTCTCTTAAAAATAAAAAAATAATTCCTCCAAAAGGTGTTAAACCAAATAATTGGTTAAAAGAACGATTAAAGTCATATACTCAAGCCCAAAAGGAAACTAAATTTGAAACTATGTTTGAAAATGATGTTACTATGTTAGGAATTACCAATAGATTGGATGACGGTGGGTTTCTTCAAGTATGGACAGATATTTCAGATATGAAAAGAAAAGAAAAAGACATGAAACAACTCATTGATGCCGTTGATGAAATACCAAATGTTTTTATGTTATGGGACAAAAATCATAAATTAATTCACGCTAATAATACAGCTGTTAAAAATATTAAAAATTTGCATGATTTTGATCTTAAAGTTGGGGTAACTAGAAAACAGCTTGTTAAATCAATTATAAAAAGTGGTGACTTAGTTGTTCCAAAAGGCATGACACAGAACGAATTTATAATGAAACGTGAAAATGACATCCACAAATTAAAAGGGGCAAATCGATTTGAAACTAAATATATGAATGGAAATACTTATGCAGGTTTTTTTACTAAACTCTCGGATGGTAATTATACTCAAATTATGGATGATATTACAGATTTAAAAGAAAAAGAAAAGCAAGCATTGGATGCCGAAAAAAGATTACAAGACGCCATAGATAGTATGCCTCACGGGATTTCTTTATGGGATAAGAATGATAAATTAGTTATGTGTAATAAATATGCACATAATATTCATTTTAAAGCTGGCATAAAAGATTATCGTCCAGGTCTTACCTTTAAAGAACAGATGGAAAGACACAAGAAATTTAATTTTATGAAATTTAAAAATGAGAAAGAAAAAGAATTATACTATGCTAATGCTTTCAAAAATAGGAGATCTTTCACTGGTACAAAATCAATTAATGTACCAGAGTTTTATGATGGTTCTTTTTGGAATGCAACCTACTCAAGACTAGATGATAATAGTACTTTTACAATTTTCACAAACATCACTGAATTAAAAAAACGTGAAGAAGAATTAAATAAA
>CACIRZ010000029.1 GCA_902589185.1 uncultured SAR116 cluster alpha proteobacterium | reverse complement strand
AAAACCGAAAAGTTTAGAAGTTTGCTGCCTATTGAATAAGTTTTCACGTAGGGAAACTGATATTGAAAGTAAATGGGTTGGCTTTGATATTCCAGATGAGTTTGTAGTTGGTTATGGGATTGATTATGCTCAAGATAACAGGCATTTACCATTCATTGGTAAGGTAGTTCAGTAAAAAATAGGGAATAGCTCTAATTATTTACCTTATTTAGGATAATCGTGGAGATTTCAAAAAGCTATTCCCTTCATATTGGTTTATGCAAATAACGTGCCATATCTTAAATTTAGTATTATTCTATCTTGTTAAAATCATTAAGATTTAATTTAGGTGAATACTCAACTTCACATTCTCCCTCCAATCCGGAAACTGTGCCTCCCATTTCTCGAATGTCTTGCCAAAATTGATTTGTCCATGAAGATCTTGCCTTATTTACATATTCTTTATTTTCAAAGATATGAAAAAGCTCAATAGAGTTTTCAGTGACATGCATAAAACATCTGAGAACCATACCTTCTAAAAATAAATTTTTGCTTTTAGCTCTTAAAGCGTTAAGAATTGCTTCTTTCGCAAGCTTATTTTGAAATTTAATTGATTTTGTAACAGCCCACATTTTTCACTCCTAAAGAAATATATAAAATCAAATTGAATTAATCCCATGGCTTAATGACAATTTTTATTGCATCATCTATTCTCTCTCTTGCATATTTTAAAGCAGTAGGAAGATTAGCTAAATTAAAGGTATGAGTATGAACTAATTTTGCGTTAAATCTTTTTTCTTTCATGAATTGAATAGCTCTATGAGTAGCACTTTTACCCTCACCTCTTATTCCAAACATGTAAATATTATTTATAACCATATGTGGAATATTAATTTCTACTGGTTTATGAGGAAAGGCAGCGAGACATATTTTGCCACCTCTGTTTGTCATCATAATTGCATCGTTTAAGGCTTCTTTTGTTCCTGCACACTCAATTACATAGTCGGTACCTTTTTCTCCAACAATGTTTTTTACACTTTGCACTATATCTTTTTCATTTTTTACATTCAAAGCATAATCCGCTCCAAGCTTTTTTCCTATTTCTAGCCTACTATCTCTTGTACCAATTAATATGACTGGCCCTGCACCTAAAGCTTTAGCTACAGCAACACCTAACAAGCCAATGGGGCCAGGGCCTATTACAACCATACTTTCACCAGCGATTAACCCACCTAATTCGGTAAGACCATACATTGTTGTTCCTGCTGTAACCACTAAAGTTGCTTCTTCATCAGTCATACTGTCTGGAACCTTTATGAGTGTGTTTATATTATTTACAGCATATTGTTTGAAACCACCATCTGTAGTAAAGCCATTTGCTCTGTGACCTTTATTAACGTTTCCATAGTTTAGGCCATAATTATGACATGAGGTATACATTCCCATCCTACATCTTTTGCATTGACCACAACCAGCATGAATTTCTACTGTTACCCTGTCACCAATTTCAAATTCATCTACCGATGGACCTAATGCCACAACAGTTCCCATGTACTCATGTCCAGGTGTAAAATTTTTATTAAATGGTAAACCACCCTCTATTAAAGCTGGCGGACCATAACTTATAACATCGAGATCTGTAGCGCAAATAGCCACCGCATCAATTTTAATAAGCACTTCTGCTTTACCTGGCATAATAATAGGCTTATCAATTAAAGATAGTTCGTCTGGATCTCCTAACACCCATGCTTTCATTGTTTCTGGTATTGGATGTTTAACTGAAGTCTTTCCGTTAAATTCAATTGACATAATGAAACCTCTTGTAGACCTTAATGAATCCATTAAATAAAAGATTTGTCAAAAAGTTTATATATTAAATATTATGTTTAATTTTATATTCACGCCATGTTGTAAAAAGTCCTGATCCTATAACTACCAATGCACCTACAATAATCATTAGATCTATACTTTCAGAAAAAATTGTTACACCAATAATTGATCCAAATACTAATTGAAGATAAGAAAAAGGTTGTACAACCGAAGCCTCTGCCACTTGTAATGTTTTTACCATCATAAAATGAGAACCTGCACTTAATACACACATTATAAAAAGCCACAAATAATCTTCTTTTAAAATATCATCCCATATAAAAAGACTTATTAAGCTCATTGTTACTGTGCCACCAATACCCGTCCAAAAGAAACTTGTTATTGCTGTATCAGACCTGGAAACATATCGAGTTAAAATAAGATAAACAGCAAACATTATAGCTCCAATTATTGCGAAGATGGACCCTTCCGTAATTACATTTGTGTTTGGTCTTAAAATTATGATTACGCCAATGAAACCTGTAAAAATTGCCATCCACCTCCTCCAGCCAAATCTTTCACCCAGAAAAGGAACTGATAAACCCGCAACTATCAATGGGTAACAAGCTATAATTGCATGTGTCTCAACTAACCCCAACAAAGTGAAGGTATAAACAACTAAGCAATTATTTAGAGAAAGAATTACACCTCTAGAGAATTGAACATAAGGTTGCTTTGTATTTAAAATATCTGATATATGATTTTTTATAAATAAACATGTGACTATCATGACAAACGCTATAAACCAATAACGCATTGTAACAAGTGTAAAAACATTATTCTTTTCGGCTAAATATCTAGAAAACCCATCCATGCTTGAAAACATAAACGTTGTAATAACCATAAGGGCAATTCCAAAAAGAACATTATTTTGCATAAATAACTCGATATGAAAATCAGAGTTATTGTATATTGTTAATAGAAATTTATAACAACAAAAAAATAGAGACGCTTAGGTCTCTATTTAAATAAGGAGGAATATATAATAATTACTTTGTAAGTTATTAAACGACTTAATAAAAAAAAGTTTAGTTATTTATTAATTGGTTTTGTAATTCAAGTATTTTGCATATATGTAAACTAGCTTCATTCAACTGAAATTGATCAAAATTCTTAATTGGTTCTCGACAGATACTGGTAGCAAAAATTCCTTCTTCAACTCTTAACATTTTTGAAAATTTAATAGATATATCTATATGTTGGTGAGTAAAAGACAAAATTGGTAAAATTTGAGAAAATAATCTTCTAGAGTCTTCTATTTTATGTTCTAAATATAAATTATAGATTTTGTTATAAATAACCTCCATAGTTGAAGGAATTAGGGCATGTACCCCTCTATTCAAAGCTTCAATCATACCCATAATTGCCCATCCACCACTCAGATGTAACTGGTTGTAAGTAATATTGAAAACTCTTGTATATTTTGGACCGGAATTAAGAACTTCAATTTTTAAACTTTTAAATTTTTTAATGTTTTTATTTAATAAAATTATATCTTCATCACTCATTCCATAACCTGTCCATGATAAATCTTGTATCATAAGATTATCAGGCCCAACTTCAGCGATTTCATAAAAGCATTGCACTAATTCATCACCAAAAATATTTTCGGGTGCTTGACATAATATCCAATCAGCCCCTAATTCTTTTGCATTTTTGGATAATTCAATTCTTTCAATCTGATTTTTTGCAGTGCAACTTATAATAATTGGAATTCTATTATTATTATAAGTTACACATTCATTTAATAGAATCTTTTTCTCATCAAAGGATAGACTTCCATTTTCTCCTGCAACAGCGCCCACAAGCATGCCAGCACACCCAGTTGTTACAGTATGATCAATCAGCTTTCTTAAGCTAATTATATCAATTTCGTTTTTTTCATTAAAAGGTGTGTGCAAACTAGGAATAATTCCTAGCATTTTAGAAATATCTTTTTTTTCTCTAGCCAATTAATGTACCATTTTCGAGTTTAATATCTGGCCGAAGCAAATGAACATCTTCACCTGAGATTGCGCCAAGTATAAGTACTTCAGAAGTAAAACCAGCAATTTTTTTGGACGGCAAGTTGCAAACAGCCACAACTTGTCTATTTATTAATTCTTGTAATGAATAATTAGTAATCTGAGCTGAAGTTTGTTTTACCCCAATGGTTTTCCCAAAATCAATTTTTAAAATATATGCAGGTTTTTTTGCTTTTACATTCTGGGAGGCTTCTAAAATTGTCCCTAAAACAAGATTTAACTTTGTAAAGTCATTGATAGATATTTGATCTTCTTTTACTTTTTCCATAATTTTTATTTTACTAAACTTATCTTTTCAATTTAATTTTTTTGGTCAGTATTCCCAATACATTTTAAAATTTTATTTTTTGTAAATATTTCATTATAGTTATCATTTATAGATCTTAAATTAGCATTGAATGCCAATGATTTATCTTTAATTATAAATACGTAATTAAGTATTGGATTTTCTTCTGCCGAAACCTTACTAATAGCCATTAATGCAATTTCAGAATTTTCTACTATCTTATATTCTAACGGTTGACCGTTTTGATCTTCATATTTTACAGAATCACCATCTACAGTCATTTTAGACAAGTCGCCATGTTTTTTGTCTATGCATGAGTATTCAAGAGCATAACTACTATGTGAGGCGAACAGTAAAAAAAGTATATAATTTAAAATTCTCATTAGACTTCCATATTGAAACTGTATTAGTACAAAATATTTTAAATTATTAAAAAATATCCTATTATATTTTTTAACTAAATTTACAAAAATTTAAAAAAAATGAATAGAAAAAATTTATTATTATTTGTCTTTTGGGGATTGGCTTTTATTGTAATTACCTGGTCACTACCTTTTTTAGCTAGAGAAAATCAGATTTTCAATAATATCTTATCCTACTGTATATCAATTATAAAATGACAAACTTCTATAAAAATGTAAAAACATTAGTTTTAAAATTATGAAACCGATTTCTAATGAATTTAGCAAAAAAAAAATTAATTTTACTTTCATCAATAGTTATTTCTTTCGTTATTATTTTAATTATGACTTTTCTTTTTGCAGAATATCTATCACGTAAAAATGCTCCAGAAAAATTATCAGAAATAATCAGTAAAGTTAATTTAATTGATCATAATGGACAAGCTTTTAAAAGTACTATACTTAAAAATAAACCTTCTTTATTATTTTTTGGGTTCACTAATTGCCCAGAGATTTGTCCTACAACACTCGCCGATTTATCTGAAATTACAAAAGAAGTTACATCGAACGATGATTCAATAAATATAATTTTTGTCACTTTAGATCCAAAAAGAGATAATAAAGAACATCTTAAAGATTATATTCAATATTTTGATGGTAATATTATTGGTGTAACAGGTAATAAAATTGAAATAAAAGAATTTGCAGATAATTGGGGAGTGTTTTATGAAGCTGTCAAAACTACAAATAGTAATTATACTCTTAACCATACGGCAACAGTATTCATGATTGATGCCTTAGGCAATTTTAGAGGAACAATAGCCTGGGGTGAAAATGAATCTTCTATAATTCAAAAAATTAATAATTTAAGAAAAATTAATTAACAATATACCCTAAACCGACCAATTTATCCCTTACCTTCTTTGAAGATAAAAATTTTAAGAATATTTTTGCCTCTGGTTTTTTTTCTCCATATTTTAGTAAAATTGCATCTTGATTTATAGGTGAATAAAAATCCTGAGGTATATCCCAAACTTTCCCTTTTTTATTTTTAATAATAAAATCAGATTTCGCTATGAAGCCTATATCTAAATTACCATAATAATTCATCAGAAAAACTTGATTGACATTTTTACTCAAAATAATTTTTTTTTCTAATCTATTAAAAACTTTGAGCGATTTTAAAACTTCTTTAGCAGCCACGCCATAGGGTACATATTTGGGATTTCCTATCCCAACATATTTAATTTTTTCTGATAAAATTATATTTGGAAATGTTAAATCAAAAAGATCTTTGTTTGCGCTAAACAAAAGTAACTTTCCAGTTGCGTAAGTAAATCTTGTTCCTTTAACTCCTTTAGCTGTATTTTCGAGTTTTTTTGGAAAGTCTTGATTAGCTGAAAGAAAAATATCTAATGGTGCCCCATTCATTATCTGAGAATATAAACTTCCACTTGAACCACTTGATAGATAAATTTTAGTCTTATTTTCATTCTCAAAATTTTGTTTTATAAAATTCATAGGCATTAAAAAATTTGAAGCCACACCTATACGAATCTCTTTAGCATACGAATGTTTGCAAAGAAAAATTAATAAAAAAATTAAAATATATAAAACTGTAATGAATGTCTTTATTGTTCTAAGTACTAAATACATTAATTTAATTAAATAGTGAAATTACATAGTAAAAGATAAATATCAGTATTGATAATGACAAAATAAAAATTATTAAGATTGTTTGAACATAATCTTGAATTAAAACAGTAACAAACTGTTTTGTTTCTTTATATCCAAAGAATATCAAGCAAAATAAAACCGAAATTGGGAATGTTAAAAAAAATAGGGTTGAATAAAACCAAAACTTAAAGAACCCCATTTCTTTAAATTTATTTTTGTTTTGCGTTGAACTGATTTCATACCTCATAAAAATAAAAATTAATTTAAAGATAACTTGTCATTAACTGAGATAACTCCAGTTTTTTTAACCTTTGCATAAACTCCCAAATCAAAGTGACCAAAATGAGAGTTAATTTCATTTGGTATGTTAATATCCCTCAGGGCATTTTCTGGATTAACATTAGTTGCTGCACATCTTTGTGTTCTTTTAAAAACTTCTAAAATACAATCCCCAATTTCAATTGTCTTACCAACCCAATTAAATTCCTTCCAAGGATCAATATTATCAATCAACAAATTTGCTCTAAATCTAGAAGGATCAATATTTTTTCCAATTTTTTTTTCAAAATCAGAAATTGTGTTTAAGTTAATAATAGAAATAGCCTTGTCTGGAAGGTCTGAAAACGAATGTTTAAGATTTTTATCATTTTCATATTTTGTTCCTTGAACTAATCTTGGCTTGTTATCGCTACCTAAATTTAAATATTTTTGAAAAAAAACTTCGACTTTGTTAATATTGATTTCATTAACAAGAATTTCATCTAGAACTTTTTTCTTATCAAATCTTATAATTAATCTCTTTGATTTACTATTAAACTCTGTACTTAATTTAGCTAACTTTTCTTCTTTGACTAAAGCTAGAAAGTTTGTTTTTCTTAAATATACTGGATTTTTTTCATCAAATGAAACGTGTGATCTAGCAAATGCGTATTCACGGTCTCCAGACAAAACTTGATCTTTTTCTAATAAAATTTCGTTTAAACTTTCACCAGAAAGACCTTTTATAGGGTATCTAAAAATTTTTTTTAGTATGGCCATATTTTATGTTTTTAAACTAATTTATCAAATAATTAAATCGTAGATTATATTTAATAATTAATAAAATGTAGATTTTAAATTGAACAAAAAATATTATTCATATTATTAAGAGGCAGTTTCAAACAAAACCTCAGGGTTTGACATTGTTTTAATTTCGAGAACATTCCCATTAGGATCTTCAACAAAAAATGTCTCTTGTTCAAACTTGGAGCCTATAAACCTTCTATAAGGTTTATCAAAATAATCTATATCACTTGCTTCAATTCTTCTTTTTACTTCTTCAAAATCATTTTCTTCCAAATGAACTCCAAAATGAGGCACACAAACGTCACCCATATCAACATCATGTCTTTCTCTAAATTGTTTAGATTTTGTTTCATGCAACGTTAGTTCATTTCCCCAAAAATTAATATCGATCCAACGACCTTTTTCCTGATTTCCAGTTTTACATCCTAATATATCACAATAAAATTTTAGAGAAGTTTTAATATTACCAGCAGGTATTGCTAAATGAAAACAATTAGTCATAAATATATCTCCTAATATACTAGATTTGAAGTTTCACCATATATCAGTTTCATGGTTTTAAGTATTAATTAAATATATTAATTATATTAATTTATAAGTACTAATAAGTCAAAATTAACCAATGGATTTTAAAAGAACTTTTAGTAATTTTTTTGATTTCCCGTAAACCTTAACTTTTTTAATTTTATCTAAATTACTTTTATCATTACCAACAATAACTAGACCTATCATTCCCATAGCTTTGTGCGGTGTGCATTGATACAAATAAATACCTGGCTTTGTAAATTTGAGTTTAGCATCTTTACTGATTTTGGATTTATATTTAGAAACACCAGCTGGCATTCCTATAAATTCAACATTATGACCTTTATCTACAGACTTCCAAGTAACTTCATCATTAACTTTAATTGAAATAACTTTCTCAGAATAAACCATTCTCTCTTTTCCAAGTTTGTTTAACATCTCAATATTAAAATTTTCTGCATTAGCAACATTTGAGATTAATAGGAATGAAAGAACTGTTGAAACAGAAACTAATTTAGCTATGAACATATAATTTTTCCTCTTTATTTTATAATTATATAAGTATTGAGATCTAAAATTTAAACCCATATTATGACAAAGATTGAATTAAATAATGCATAATATTTAACGTATAATTATTAAGTGAAACATGGAAGAAATCCAATTCATAGAAAAAGGTGAGTCTAAAAATTGTTTACTACTTATTCACGGTTTTTGCAGTGGGCCTGAAGATTGGGAAGATCAAATAAAATTTTTTTGTGCTGACTTTACCGTCTTAGCACCTACCCTAAGAGGACACGACGGAAACAACTACAAAAACAGACCAATGAGTATTGAACAATTATCCAATGATTGCGTAAAAATCTTAAATACAAAGTCATTCAACAAAGTAGTAATCGCTGGTCATAGTATGGGAACCAGATTAGCTATAGATATTGCAAGTAAAATTAAAAATGCTGCCGGACTAATATTAGTTGATGGTAGTAGATTTTGTGATTATGCAACATACTTTGAAGTACTTAGTAATTTTGAAAATTCATTGAAGCATAGTAATTATCAATCAATATTGAAGAATATGTTTTCATCTATGTTTTTTTCTGAAAACTATAACAAAGACAGAGATAGAATTATAAAAAGAGCAATCAATATCCCAGAGCGATACTCCTTACCACTCAGAAGAAATACAATTTGGTACGACAGTCATTGTGTTGAAAATAATTTAAAAAGCTTAAAATTACCTATACTTGTCATACAAAGTACTAGAATTGACTCTAAGAACGCACGATGTATGATTAATAAAGATGATGAAATTTATTATGTTAATTTTATAAATAATTTCAATAAAGATAATGACATAGTTTTGTTAGAAAATACTGGTCATTATATAACAATTGAAAACCCTGAATATATAAATGAAACAATTTTAAGTTGGCTAATTAAATTAAAACTTCATTTCAGAAAGTAGAACAGCCAGTTGAGCCCCATGCATATCTCTGTCAAAAATATCTCCTTGTATTATCTTCCTAGGAAAAGAAAATTTAATTACATTTAAATCGTCAATCTCAAATCTCTTTAGCTGTTGTTCACTTATCATAAGTAAATTTATTATTTCCGAATTTTTTAATTTATTACAAACTTCTTTGTATGTTTTTTTATTGCCACAAAAAATATCAATAGTAATCCAAAAAGGTCCTGCATTCTTAGATCTGATTTTTCTAACTTTTTCACCTAGGGTTAACAAATTATACCTCTGATATTTCAATTTGAAATGCATCCATTGGATTATCCAATTCTAAAATATGGTTTAATGCAAACCCATAAACACACCCTCTATCTGAATGCACTGGAGAAAATGGAAATGCAAATGTTGGGAGTTCTTCATTAAGGGAAAGTGGAAAATGTAATAAAAATGGATTTATTAATTTTGCTATTTCGGTAGATATTTGGTTTTTTGATGTTATCAAACATAAAACACCAACTTCAACAGGAATTCTTATATTTTTTTCTAACTCTCCCAAAGTTGAGTTGAGACCTATGTGTCTAAATTCCAGTGAATACTCAGAGGTGTCTATATCCATTCTATCGTTAATTTCTTTTTTTAGGAATTTTGATAACTTATCTGTCCATTTTTTTACATTTTCCACATATTTTTTGTCTCTTAATAAAACTAACAAAGAAGATTGATATCCTGAAATCTTAGCTCCTTCTAACTTAACACTATATTGTTTTGACGAATGCCATTTTGCACCCTCTACTCGAACCTTTTTTTTGTCTATATTATAATAATTTGAGTAAGTTACATCCATATATCCTCCTGGTTCATGTAAAATATAAGGATCAGCATTTTCATAAAGCATATGAGCGGCAACTGTTTCAGAAGTACAAAACGCATTTTTAGACATTGGCTCGACGGTAAATCCAGTTTTATCAAACTCTACCATTACAACACCAGATGTGGGATTTGTTGAACATAGTGCACCACACTCAACAACTTTAGCTCCATGCCAGGAAGAACCAGGATCAGCTCCTTTCATTAATGGTAAAGCTGAAATAATTGCAGTATCAGTTGTTCTGCCAGCTAAAATAATTTCAGCCCCTGTGTTTATACATTCTTGTATTTGTTCAGCACCTGCAAGCGCAACGATATTTGTCATTTCTTCAATTAATTGATCATTAAGCATAGGGGCAGGGTTTAAAGGAAAAATCTTACTTAATTGAAATTTTTTTTTAATAAAGTTTTTTTCTTGTTGGCAATATAATTTGGCAATTTTTATTTTTTGATTTAATTCTTCAGCTAATTCAATGGTAATATTTTCCATCCAATCAACCATCCCATTAGTTCCACACGTGCCACAGGAACCAATTACAAGTGGTACATTAACTTTTTCTCTTGCTATCATAAGACTTTTCCACTCTGCTTTAATAGCAGCGCGTGAATATTTCGACTTTCCTGAACCTAAAGAATATGGACCACTATCTGTAGAACCTCCATCAATACTAATAATATCTGGATTATTTTTAACACCATTGTTAAGAGCTTCTAAATCAAAACCAAGACCAAGAACTCCTGAAGGAACTAATACTTTAATAGGTATCATTGTATAACTTTAGTAACAGTTAACTTTTCATAGAACTTATGTTTATTTATTATTAATCTAATTAATACAGTACATCCAATTTTTTTCATTAACAACTTCGCCTATAAATAAAAAGGGGCTGTTTCCTGTCTTTTTAGCATAATATATTAAATCAGTGCTCTGATCTGATTTTAATATTAATCTGTTATTCTTTGATAATCCTTTTGATCCAACAACTAATACAAATTTAGATGACAAATCGATAAGACCGCTTTTTGGCTGTCTGGGAGCCATTATCTTATTATATTTATATCCCCATGAATTCAAACAATTAATAGAAATATCAATATGTTTAGCCTTAACTTTAATTAGGCATTGTTGGAAAATATTTTTATCTAAACCTTCTAAACTACGAATTGGATAATCAAAATTTATATCTTTAATAGAGGAAAAATTTTTCCATTTATCAATCTGATTATCTGATGGAATAATAATAATTGTATTAAAGTATAATTTTGATTTAACTAAAATGCTTAATTTTATTTCTGAACTAAATTTTTTATTATCTAAAACTTTAGTCTCAACATTTTGAGTATTAATTTTTCGTTTATGCAATTTTATAATTTTATTTATGTCATTCCTTTGAGACAAAGGAGTTACAACTTTGTTTTTAAAAAGTTTAATAAACTTTTTACCTCCCTTTTCTTTTCCATAATATTTGAAATACTGATTGTCTAAAACACTCAATTGATATAATGAATCAAATGATGGAGGCGCTAATTCTCTGATTCCCATTATATTATTATTGGAACCAATTGAATGCCATTTTGAAAGAGTGCCTTTTGACATCCCAAGCTTTTGAGCCAACTCAACTTGTCTATTGTCTAACTGATTCAAAGCATTTGTGATTGCATCAGCCATCTCAAATATACTATTTTTGACTTTGTTTTTGGCCAAATTAATTTTTATAACATGATCATCAATTGACATTATGTTTGGAATTTGTGTTTTCATTTTTTAGATTTAATTTTATTGTTATAGTTAAATAAATATTTTACTAAAATTTTTTTCCACCTTCTTGAAGGCGATTTGTAAGTTTATGATCTGCTCGAGACTTATTATACTCTAATTTTTCATAAATTGTTTCACCTAAGTTAAAACTCCTAGATTCAGCTAGATCAAATATCCGAATGACAGCATCAGCCAGTTCAACTTCCATCATTGATTTGTGTTTTAAATGATTGTCCATTAATCCTTTTCTTGCACCTTCCATAGCTTCACTTATTTCTGAATGTATTAGACACAATAATTCTCCAACATTTCTATCTTTTTTTTTTCCTTCAGCATCATGCCACCAACCACCCTTTACAGCTGCTTCATGACAATCTTTTACACAACCATTAATACCTATAATATTTTTATTCATTAATTAATCCCTCAAGTAATTAAACATTAAATATTGGACAATATTAAAAAACTTGCCATACCTATTGATATTGTAGCAAGAACATTATTCCAAATTATTGAAACAATTATTGCTATTAAAGCAGCATATAATTTGAAATTTTCTATTAAGAAAAAATTGTTATTTTCAATAATTGATAAGTCATTAACAATAATGGGAGTTAAAACTGCTAAAGGAATATATTTAAATGTATGTTTCACAGATAACGGTAAATCACTTGAAAATATACCTGAAAGAGGAATGAATCTAATCAAAAAAGTAATGACGCCACATAAAATAATTAACGACCAAATCATGATTTTTTATCCCATCTACTTGAAGCCATTCCTGCTAAGATACCAGTAAGGCCTGACAAAATTATCCAGAAATTTATATCTAAGTTTTTAAAAATGAGTGCTGAAATTCCTGATGAAATAACTGTGATAAGAGTTGATTTTGATTTAATCATTGGAATAATTATAGCTATAAAAGTAAGTGGTATGATAAATTGCAAATCCAAAAATTCCGGCAAATCATTACCTAACCAGACACCAAATAATGTAGAAATTTGCCAAGATAAAAATAATGTTATGCCAGAACCTAAAAGGTGATAATGAAGTATAGAATTATCTGAATGGTTTATGAATTTTCTAATTGATACAGCATAAGCTTCATCAGTTAGTAAATAAGCGAGTGTCACTCGCCAACTTAATGATAACTTATTTAAATATTCGAGCATTGAAATACTATATAATAGATGCCGTGAATTTATTGCACCTACAGTTGTGACTATTACTCCATATGGAGTAGAATTTGATAAAAGTTGAACAAATGCTATCTGACTAGCCCCACCAAAAATAATTGAAGACATAAGAAGGGCTTGTAAGAAAGTTAAACCACTTTCAATAGCCATAACTCCATAAATAATTCCAAAGGGAAAAACACCTAATTGTAAGGGTAACTCTTGAAGAACACCTTGTTTAAATATTTGCCACTTTTTCATAATATTTATTATAAACTTTTTAAGATTAATAAAACTGATATATATAAATTATAATACTAAAAATTATAAACCCAAAATTTTGAGATTAAAATTTGTTAAAATCTGAACGAACTAAATTTATAATGGATTTTTTGGAACAGACTTATCCAAACACGCCAGTTCCACTTAATAACAAAAATGTTTTTGAACTATTGGTCGCTGTATTGCTTAGTGCACAGTGTACAGATGAACGTGTAAATAAAGTAACACCCTCATTATTCAAAATTGCCGATAATCCTTTTGATATGGGAAAAATCCCTGTTGAAAAAATTTATGAAATTATTAGACCCTGTGGGCTTGCACCTCAAAAATCTAAAGCAATTTCTAATCTTTCTAAAATTCTCGTTAATAAATTTGATGGGATGGTTCCCAAGGATATAAATGAATTAGAAAAATTACCTGGTGTTGGGCACAAAACAGCAAGTGTTGTAGTTTCTCAAGGATTTGGTATACCTGCTTTTCCAGTAGACACACATATTCACAGACTTGCTCAAAGATGGGGTTTAACTAATGGCAAAAATGTTAAAACAACTGAGAATGATTTAAAACGTTTATTTCCTAGAGAAAAATGGAACAAACTTCATCTACAAATAATATTTTATGGTCGTGAATTTTGTTCTGCTTGGGCTTGTGATGGTACTGTTTGTAAAATATGTACGACTTGTTACCCAAAAAGAAAAAAAGCTGTCAAAACTAAAAAAAGTTAAAAACTATATAAGTTGAAGTTGAGTGTTTCTTTTTTTTGATGATTTTATTCTTTTCCTGCTTCCTAATTTTTCAAATACTATGTTTGATTTTTTTCTATAACCTTCTTTTTTAAAAATAGATGATATTTTTGCTTTTGCATTTCTTATCGCAGCGGTGTGATCGACAATTGGTTTAGGATAATGTTTTCCAATTAAACAATTAACATTTTCTTGTGTCTCTAGATCCATTTTCCAAGGCTCATGTATCCATATTTCTGGTATGTTTCTGAGCTCATGAACCCATTTTTTTATAAATTTACCATTAATATCATGATCCATTGATTGTTTGATTGGATTATAAATTCTTAATGTGTTGATACCAGTTACTCCAGATTGCATTTGTAATTGGCTATAATGAATACCTGGTTCGTAGTCCGTAAAAGTCTGGGCTAAATGATGTCCAGTTTTTCTCCAATCAAGCCAAAGATCATAACTTGCAAAACTGACTAACATTGCCCTCATTCTAAATGTAATCCATCCGTTGTAATTTAGACTTCTCATGCATGCATCTATAAAAGGATAGCCTGTCAATCCTTCTTTCCAAGCTTTATAATATTCTAAATTCATATTATCCTTTCTCAATTTATCATAAAAAGGATGCATACATAAAGTTTCTATGGAGGGTTGAGATTCTAATTTCTGAATGAAATGGCATCTCCATGAAAGCCTAGATTTGATTGCATTTAGGTTTCTACTATTAATTGTACTTCTATTTTTTTGAGAATTGATTTTATTTAAATTCAATAATTTTATTATTTCTTTTGATGTAATAGTTCCCCAAGTCAAATGAGCAGAAATTCTAGAGCATGTTTTTTCAGATATCCCTGGTTTGGAAATATTAAATAAATAATTTTGACCTCTATCGTTGATAAAACTTTGTATTAATTTGAGAGCCTCACTTCTCCCACCTTTTTGAACTTTACCCATAAAATCGTTTTTAAAAATAGGACTGTTTTTTTTAGGGATAGATCCCTCTAAAATTTCATGAATAGGCATCAATGAAACAGGTTCAGGAATTAAATTTTCTTTCATTCTTAAATTTCTAATTTTTGCCCAATCATCACGATTTTTCAAATTTCTTACTATACCATTAGTAGGATACTCTATAAGAGGAATATTTTTTTGATTAGACCATTTTTTTACATTTAAATCTCTTTCATAAGTCCATTGATTTCCTGTTTCTTCATGGGCATATATTGAAATAATTTTGAATTGTGTTGATAACTCATTAAAAATGTCAGTCACAGACCCTATTCGTACTATCAGCGATTGACCAAGTTTTTTTAATTCTTTTCTTAACTCAATTAGACTGTCATAAATAAAACACCAATGTCTTTTGTTCGAAAAAGGCTGTTTCCAATATTCATTTTCTACGACATATATTGGTAAAATTGGTTTTAGAGTTTTTGAGGCTTCAAATAAAGGTTTGTGGTCTATAGTTCTTAAGTCTCTCTTAAACCACACTATTTGTATTTCAGATTTTTGCATGTTTAGCTTTACGGCCGTAGACCCTCTCTCTCCATATTTGGAAACTGCTTTTTTTTAAGTTTGATCTCATTATTTTTATAACTTCTTTTTCACTTAGGTTTGTTTGAAATTTTATTGAGTCAAAACTTGTTTTGTCACACCAGGCCATTTCTATAATATTGTCTATATCATAATCTTTGTTATGTGTTTTCATTTTGTTTTGATCCTACTTCTTTTACATTTTTCGCTACAATACTTAACTTCATCCCAAACCTTTTGCCATTTTTTTCTCCATGTAAATGATCTTTCGCAAATGAGACAAATTTTTGAAGGTAAATTCTCTTTTTTTATCATGTTAGGTAACTATTTGTTTTGGTTTATTTGTGATGTTTTTACTAAAATTGCCGTATGTAAACCTGAGGCAGCAACCTTGCCAGAAGGTGAAAACAACCTTCCTTCTATTGA
>CACIRZ010000028.1 GCA_902589185.1 uncultured SAR116 cluster alpha proteobacterium | reverse complement strand
TAAATGTTTAAATCAGGAATTTAATTTAAAATTAAGTAATTAAAAAAATGAAAACAACATTAAACTTACAATTTTTTACAACTACCACGACTGCCAACTGGACCCTCTAGAATTTCACCAGCACCCATCATAGCAGATGAATATGAGTATTCTTTACTTTTATCATTAATTAATAAAGTGAGCATGTATCCACCATAATAATTATTATTAATATGGTGTGATACTAATATTATACTTCCATCAAGTTTATTTCTTTTGCTAATTATTTTATAATTTCTTTTGATTTTTCCTGACACAAAATTAATCTCTTTGGGATTTAATTTTAACTTAAAATTTTCTTGAATTCCTTGATCTTTAAAAGAGTATATATTATCAAGCAAATCTAGTCCCAAACCTACTTTAGATGAGCAATCAAATATACCATCTTCTTTTCCAATCACAGGATTTGAAAAAATTATTAAAATAATTAAAAAAATTTTTTTCATATCAACTTCATTATTTAATAACGATTATTAGTTTAAGTTTATCATATGTCACATAAACAAAAAAGAGTTCTAATTTGGTGGGCTTTATTATGCTGGGGATTATTTATTATTAGGGATTATATTTAAAGGCAAAGGTGTTTTATATATCAAAGAATCTTTCTATTAAGTGAATCTATTTTTTTCCAGTTTCCATTACCTTTAGTAATTGAAGCTCTTTTCCTTCTATCTCTCTTAATTTTAATCCATTTCCAAATGGATCCATATTTTCATACTTTGTTAAGCATTCACGTGCAGTTATATCTTTCCAAATTTCTTTTTTACCACTGGGGTATGAAATCTCATAAACACGTTTAGTCTTATCCCATGACTTAGGAAGACTTTCTTTCATTTCATGTTCCATTATTCACCCTCATTTTAATACGTCTTAACTAATCATGTTTTTGACAATATTTCTTCCACTAATATCTGTACTCTTAAAGCTTCGTCAATTGTTGCTAAACTATTAGGTTTATAATTTAATTTAAGAACCAAATCATCAAGTTGTGCCTTTAAACTTACTGCTCTAGGGTCATCAGGTTCTTCCCTGAGAGGAGTAAAAGTATCACCTGTAGATATTGAATCTTTATAAAATTCAGCTACTTTTCTACTTGCTTTGGATCCTTTTACTGTAAATTCCTGCCGATCTGGCTGTGCCCCTCCAACACTTGCAAATATATTAACTGGAATACCTTCTTTGTTTTCTAATTTTGCAAGAATACCTGTTTCACACAACAATGAATCTTTTGGATAAGTTGTATTCGCCCAGATTAATTTAAGAGGACCTAATACACGCTCTGTAAAAAAAATGAAATGAGATATAACTTCTCTTGTCATACCACCCTCTTTTTTAAACCGAAGCCAATCTGCTTCTTTTTGCCACTGACGAGGCCAAGATGGATACGTAACTATTATGTCAACACCAACAATTTCTCCCATTTCACCATTTTTTTTACTTTCTAATAAATCTGCTAGCGCGATACCTGCAGCTTGTGTAAAATTTACTGCAATAGGAACTTCAAAATTTTTAAGTATTTTAGCAAATTTCTTACTATCATTAACGTTTATGCCAAATGGTTTTTCTAAGAATAAAGCTTTACCCATCTCTACTGTTTTCATAGCATATACTTCCCTTACAGTAGGAGGACATGCTAAATACACTAAATCAGCTTTCTCAATAGCATCATTAGCATTTTTCATAATTTGGGATTTGCTATCTTGCTTAACAGCATTTTCACAAGCAATTTTGTTTGGATCCCACAGATAATTAGGATTAAATTCTTCATGTAATCTCATATGCTTCAGCATACGAGTGCCCATTATACCTAAGCCAATAATTGCAACATTATATGTCATGCTAAACCTAATAAATTTAATTTTTATAAGACTATCTTAGACAAAAATATAGACTAATTAAATATGAGTCTATTAAGATTTTAAAGTTGAATTAAAACGAAAAAAAGAAAGGTCATAAAATGTCTACCATATCACCACCTCAAAACCCCGAGTCTAATCCCCGTGTCAAATCTGTGTTTGATGATATAAGAAAAACACGTGGAAGTGATTTTATTAATAACTTATGGTATTATCTTTCTTTTGACCCTGCCCTACTTGAAACAACTTGGAACGATGTAAAATCAGTAATGGCAAAATCAAGTCACTTAGATCCAATGACAAAGGAACTTATTTATGCTGCCGTTTCTATAGCTAATAGTTGTGAGTATTGTATACACTCTCACACTGCTGCAGCTAGATCCAAAGGAATGACCGATGAACAATACGCAGAATTTTTGTCAATTGTGTCACTGGCTGGTAAAACTAATCATCTTCTAAATAGTATAAAAGTTCCAATTGATTCAGAGTTTAATCACGAAAACTGAAGTCACGTTGATTAATTATTTTATTAAATTGTTCAAGAAAGGGTTTTAGAATGATTACACGATTTACTAGTCCGAAAGCAAAAGAACCAGCACCAAAACTTTGGTCAAACTGCATTGTATGTGACGGTGTTGCCTATATTTCTGGTTTAACATCTAGAGGTGATGATGGTGTAACCATCAACGGAGTAGATGAATATGAACAATCTAAAATTATATTCGAAAAGCATAAGGCTCTAATTGAGTCTGCAGGTGGGAAAATGGCTGATTTTACCAAGCTTACTATTTTTGTCACCCGCATCGAGAATAATAAAAAAGTCTGGAAAGCAAGAGCAGAATTTTTTGAGGGGAATTTTCCTGCCTGTTCTTTAGTAGAAGTATCTAAACTTGCTGAGCCTAATATTTATGTAGAAATTGAAGGTGTTGCTCATATTGGGAAAGGCAAACGTTAATAAACTTAAATGATAAAACACTTTACAGTAAATCTATTCATTAGAAAATTTTTCCATTAAACTTAAATCATTAGATTAAATTGTGTTAGTGATATTGAATGACAAAAATTACATTAATTTTGATTTACGGAATAATTTTTTATTTATTTGTAATTCTTATTATGTTTATTTTCCAAAGATCATTATTATACCAACCATCAAAAGAAAAACTTGATCCTTTTTTTTATTCTAATACAGGATTAGAAAAAATTAATTTAAAAACGTCAGATGGACTAGTTCTAAATTCTTTGTTTAGAAAGCCATCTGCTAACAAAAAAGATACTATAGTAGTATTCCATGGTAATGCTGGACATGTTGGGCATAGAATTGAGAAATTTAGATCTTTTTTAGAGGAAGGCTATGGTTTATTATTAGTAGAATATAGAGGTTATGGCGAAAATCCAGGGAAACCAACTGAAGATGGCTTTCACAAAGATGGACTTGCAGCTCTAGAATTCCTAACTAAACAAAATATTTCAAGACAAAAAACTATTCTTTATGGAGAATCATTAGGATGTGGTTTAGCAGTAAAATTATCTATAGAAGAGAAATATAAGGCAATTATTCTTGAAGCTCCCTATACCTCAATTGCTGAAGTTGCTTCACGCCATTATTGGTATTTACCTGCTAAATGGTTAGTATTAGATCGTTTTGATATTCTTAGTATAATAAAGAACATTAAATCTCCACTACTTGTCCTTCATGGTGAAAAAGATAATGTAATAAGTTTAGATTTAGGTAGAAAAGTTTTTAACGCAGCTCCAGAACCAAAAGAGGCTATATTTATAGTTCATGCAGGACATAACAATATCTATGAATTTAATATATTCGAAAAAATCATAAATTATTTAAAAGCTATTAATAAATAAGATTATTAACTTTATTTTTCAATTTTGCAGATTTAGTCTTAAATTATATAAAATATTAAAAATTAAAATTTGAGAGGAAGCTTGATAAAAGATGACTGATGCAAAATTAATTAGTTACACAATTAATGATTTTTCTACAGAAATTGAAATGGAGTCTTTTCTACATCTTATGGAAAAACATGGAGATGAATTCTATAAAAAATTGAAAAAACATGGATTAGTTCGTTGGAGAGTTAATCAAATATGGAATAAAGCTGGGGGATTTGCTTTATCATCTATCTTTGAATATAAAGACCAAAAAGCATTTGAGAAAAGTATTGAAGAAATAAAAAAATTTCAAAAAGAACATGAAAATTATTTCAGTAAAATTAATATGAAAAGAACCTCAAGCAGATCAATTAACATGCTTGATTTTAATTATTAATTTATTATGTGAGGTTGAATTGTTCGTATAGTGAGACAATTATTATGTTTATTAAAATTTTCGTAAAATTAATTTGTTTTTTGTTTATTACAACATTTTCATTTGCTGATGTTATTAATATAACTAATGAACAAATTTTAAAATTATCTAAATCAAATATTCCAATTGTAGATGTTAGAAGAAATTCAGAATGGCATCAAACTGGTGTAGTTCCGAATAGTATTTTACTTACTTTTTTTGATAAGAATGGAAATTATAATTTTGAAGAATGGTACGAAAAATTACACTTAAATATTAATGAAGAAAAGCCTATTATTTTGATTTGTAGAACTGGAAGAAGAACTAAAATAATAGCTGAGATGATGGATAAAAAATTAGATAATGTAATTTATAATGCCAAAGATGGAATAACATCATGGATTGATGCAAAATTGCCAATAATTAAGCTTAAACGTTAATTAATGAATAATTATCAATTTCTTAATGCTTTAATGGCACTTGCAATATCTTCATCCTGAATATTTAAAGCTTTTCTCTTAACTCTGATTTTGTGTGCTTTTTCTAGTACGTCGGCATGAGAAAATCCAATTGGTGGGTCAAACTTGTAACTGGCTAGCTCTATTAGTAAGCCAAGTGGCTCTCTAAAATAAATAGAGTCCATAAACCCTCTATCTTTAATTCCAGTATTTGCAAATCCATTTTCATTTAAGTTTTTTTCAGCTATCCTAATAGTACTTTGACTAACCCAAAAAGCAACATGATGCACACCACCACATTCGTTTTTGAGTTTTTGTTTATTGGGTTTAAATTTTTCATTTGTAAAAACTGTTACCGTAGTCCCGTCACCACAATCAAAATATAAGTGGTTAGTGTCTAAATCATCTAAATTTGGTTGTTCAAATATAAATTTCATACCAAGTATATTTTGCCAAAAATCTATTGAGGTTTTTTTATCTGCTCCATTCAAGGTAATGTGATGAATTCCTTGAGCTTGTATAATGCTATTCATTTTGTTCTTTCTAAATAATTTTCATTAATAATAAAAATTGATGAAGCCCTAAAATAATCAATAAAAAAAAATACAATTTAATTTGTGACTTGATAAGTGGCTTTATCATTGCTTCATAAATGAAATTCATGATATTTATTTAATTGAGAGATTATAAAATTCAACCTAATTTTTAGAATTTAAAATGAAAAAAAACATACAAAAAGAATTATTAGATCTACTAAAACAAATTATTGAAATAGATACATGTTATCCTCCTGGAAGTAGTAAAGTTTTTGGAAAGTTTGTAATCTCATATCTTAAAAACAGTGGATTACGAATAAAATCATATGGTGTTGATAAAGAAAAAATAAATATTTGTGTTTCTAATTATAAAGGACCAAAAAAATCAATAGTTTTTAATTCTCATATTGATACTGTCAGACCAATATCAAGTGAGTGGAAATCAAACCCTTTTGATCTTAAAGTAGAAAAAAATTATTCATATGGACTAGGAGCGGTTAATTGTAAGGGTAGCGCCGCAGTTCATTTATATTTAGCTAAAAATTTTAAAAACCTTTTCCCAGATATAAAAGAGAATATAGATTTTACTTTTGTAACTGATGAAGAAAATTTAGGACCTGATGGCACAAAATATTTAAAAAAACAAAAAGTCATTAAACCACACACTTTAATTTTAGGTGCTCCAACTAATAATAATTTTGTGATTGAAGAAAGAGGTGTCTTTTGGTTAGAGATAAGTGTTTCAGGAAAAACTTCACATGCTGGCGAACCTCACAAAGGGGTTAATGCTATTGAAAAATCTGCAAAAATAATAAATGAATTAAATTCAAGTTTTAAAAAATTTTTAAAAAAATATGACATTGGAACTCATAAGTCTACGATTAATGTTGGCATTATATCTGGAGGAGAAAATGTAAATGTTGTCCCTTCGAAAACAAGAATTGTAGTTGATAGAAGAATTACTCATAAAGAAGATGTTAAAAAAGCTTTTAATGAAATTAAAAATTTTATTCTGAAAATTGATAAATCAGCAAAAGTAAAATTTCTTACTGGAACAAATCCATTTAAATCGAATAAATCAAATATTTATTTAAAGGAATTATCAAAATCTAAAGAACTGATAACTGGACAAAAATCTAAATTTTTATCCTCTATTGGAGTAAGTGACGGAAGATATTTTGCTGACGACAATGTTAATATTATAAATATTGGCCCGGGGACAGGTTCAGAGGGTCACAAATCTAATGAAAAATTGATTAACAAAGATTTAGTTGATTATTTTCTTTTGTTAGAAAACTTTTTGCTCAAGTTTTGAACTAATTAATTTTAATTTGTGGAGGAATAAATATGAAAAAATACAACCATTTTGTTAACGGGAAAGAAATGTTGCCAAATAATGGTGAATATTTTGAAACTGAGAATCCATACACATGTGAAAAGTGGGCTGAAATAGCCAAGGGAAATGCTCATGATGTTGACGTAGCTGTTAATGTTGCAAAAGAGGCATTCGAAACTAATTGGTCAAAAACAAAACAAACTGAGCGAGGTAAATTACTGGTAAAACTAGCAGAGCTTGTAGAAAGAGATGCTCAAAAATTAGGTGAGATTGAAGTTAAAGATAATGGAAAGCTTTTAGCAGAAATGGGTGCTCAAACAAAATATCTTGCAGAATGGTATAGATATTTTGGAGGGTTAGCTGACAAAGTGGAAGGATCAGTGTTACCCTCTGATAAACCAGGAATATTTAACTTTACTAAATATGAACCCTTTGGTGTTGTTGGTATGATAACAGCATGGAATTCACCTTTACTACTTTTATCTTGGAAACTTGCCCCTGCTTTGGCAGCAGGCAATACTGCTGTAATCAAACCATCAGAATTCACTTCAGCTTCTACCTTAGAATTTATGAAGTTAGTATCAGAGGCAGGTTTTCCTGACGGAGTTGTAAATTGTATTACAGGTATGGGTATTGATGTTGGACAGCCATTAGTTGAACATAAAAACGTATCAAAAATTGCATTTACAGGATCGGATATTTCTGGACAGAAAATTTATGAAACTGCCGCAAAAAAAATAATGCCTGTATCTTTAGAATTAGGTGGAAAATCTCCTAATATTGTTTTTGAGGATGCTGATTTTGAGGCAGCTATTATGGGTGTAATTTCAGGAATATTTGCTGCAACAGGCCAAACATGTATAGCTGGATCTCGACTTTTAGTTCAAGATTCAATATATGAGAAATTTGTTGAAAGACTTGTAAAGGTTGCGAGTGAAGCTAAAATTGGAGACCCTATGTCTTTAGACACTCATGTTGGCCCTGTAACAACTAAACCGCAATTTGAAAAAATAATGAGCTACATTGATATTGCAAAATCTGAGGGAGCAAAGTGTCTTTTAGGTGGTAAAGCATATTCTGGCACAGATGTAAAAGGTAATAGATTTGTAGAACCAACAATTTTTACCGACGTTAATAATGATATGAGAATAGCACAAGAAGAAGTTTTTGGACCGGTATTATCTATAATTCGTTTTAAAGACGAAGAAGAGGCTACAAAAATTGGAAATGACGTAATATTCGGGTTAGCTGCCGGAGTGTGGACTAATGACATAGGAAGAGCTCTTAGAATGTCAGATGCCTTAAGAGCAGGTACAGTGTGGGTAAATACTTATAGAGCTGTTAGTTTTATGTCTCCGTTTGGTGGTTATAAAAGATCAGGCAGAGGAAGAGAAAGTGGGCAAGAGTCCATTAAAGAATTTTTACAAACAAAATCTATATGGATTGCAGAAAAAACTTCAGTTTCAAATCCATTTATTATTAGATAAATTTAAATTTTAAATATTTTGATAATTTAATATTTGCTCAACAGGAATAAATAATAATGGACTTTAGTACTCAATCTAACATTTCATTCATTAAGCAGAAAATTGATGATTTAGAAAAAATAACTGATCAAGAAAATCCATATACAAGAATTGTCTTTAGTAAAAAGTTTTATGAAGCAAGATCATGGTTAAAAAATGAATATCAGAAACTTGGATTGATAGTGTCTACAGATGACGCTGGAAACTTGATTGGACTTTTAAAATCAAAAACAAATACTGAGAAAGTGGTTATTATAGGATCACATATTGACACAGTACCCTCAGGGGGAAGATTTGATGGGATTGCTGGGGTTGTAGCTGCATTATGTGTAGTAAAACATATTAAAGAAAATGATATCAACTTACCTTTTAATCTTGCAGTATATGATTACCTTGGGGAAGAATTAAATGATTGGAGTATTTCATGCATTGGAACACGAGGTATGATAGGTGCTTTAAATCAAGAAATCTTGTCTAGAAGCAATGCGTCGGGAAAAATTTTAAAAGACGAAATAGATAAGATTGGTGGAAAATCTAATTTACTTACAAAACCATTTTCAATTATTGAAAATATTGTTGCATGTTTAGAATTACATATTGAACAAGGTAAAGTTTTAGAGCAAAAAAACATAGATATAGGCATTGTAAGATCTATACCGAGTATTTCTAGGTTTAGTGTAGAAGTAAATGGTCAAGCTGGTCATAGTGGAACTATTTTAATGGATCAAAGAGCTGATGCTCTTGTTACTTCTTCAGAAATAATAACATTTGTGAATAAGTTAGCTTCAAGGTTAGCAAAAGAAAGTAATCAACATTTTGTTTCAACTATTGGTAAAATTAATGTTCACCCAAATGCTGCAGCAATTATTCCAGGTAAAGTTGAAATGACTATTGATCTAAGGGCTTCCAGTAAAAGCTCAAGAGATCAATATATTAAGGAATTAGAAAAACAAATTGAAACAATGAACCAAAGCGGTCCTTGTAAAATTAAAATGAAAAATATTGCTTTTGCACCTTATGTGGAAATGGATAAAGAACTAGTAAAATTATTTAAAGTATCTTCTGATGAATATGGCTTCTCAAATATTATTATGGATAGCGGCGCTGGCCATGATACAGCTCATTTATCAAGAGTTGCACCTGCCTCTATGATTTTTGTACCATGTATGGACGGTTTAAGTCATTGTCCCGAGGAATATGCAGAAATATCAGATATTTCAAAAGGTACCGCTGTATTATTTAAAATGGTTGAAAAATTAGCTAGTTTAAATAAAAATTAAATTGTTTTGAAAAAATCTATGACATTGTCTTTATTTTCTAAATCAAATATAAAATCTAGCATTCTATTTACTTGATTTTGATCAACCTTATTGGTTGAGGAAAAACAACATTTTGAAAATTTTTCTAAATATTCTTTCTCGGATAATGGTGCTTTTGGGTGACCATAAACGTGGTCAATATTAATTTCAAATTTGCTGTTGTTTACAAGTTTAATGATAAATTTTTGTGGAGTAAGGACTTTTTGATCTAGTTTGTCATTCTTAATCATTGTAATTTTTTTAGCAAAATTTAATGTATCTTTATTATTTAGATATTTTTTTTCTGTAAAAGTTTCAATATTCAAATGATCATTAATCATGAAACTAGCACCAACAAATTTAGCACATAACTTTGAATAATTCGTTGTAAGATTATCAATTATTGGTCTTGCCACTAATTTGTAAACTCCAGGTGGGACATGACATTCAATTGATTCAATGTCGTCTTTATTTAACCCATGTTTTAATTTTAAATCTTTTATTGCATGAACCAATCCATGAGTTAATCTTCCACTTGGAAAGGGTTTATGAGCTAATTGATCAATCATCCAAACTTTGCCAATATTCTCTAGGAGATAAGTCATTTCATAATCATCATTTTCTATTAATTTGAAGTAACCATGTTCTCCATTAAAAACTCTTTTAGGACCAGGGAAACCAGCTTTTGTAAGATCCATAGAAGCTAAAGCTGCTTTTGCGTTAAAACCAACTTGAAGTCCTAGAATTGGTACACCTTCAACATGGGATTGCATATTTCCACATGTTTGTGAGTACATTATACCTAAGGCATTATGTATCTCTTCTATAGAAAATTTTTGTATTTTTGATAAAGCTGCCACAGCTCCAAAACCACTTGCTGTTGCCGGTCTAAAAAATTTTAATTCCCCGCGAGCGCAAATACCTAGAAATGAGGCAATATCAACACCTAATGCTAGAGATATTAAAAATTCTTTCCCATTTATGTTATACCCTAAATTATTTAGTTCTTCACAATGAGCGATTAAAGAACTAAAAATAGCTGCCATGGGGTGAACAACTGCTCCTTCATGAATACAGTCAAATTCAAGACAGTGTATTTGATATGCATTAATAAGTGTTGTTGCGTCCCTTGAATACCTGTCCCACGTTCCAAGGACAGTACAATTTTTACCCTTAGACCATTTATGTGCAATTTTCTTAAGTTCGTTTAATTTTGAACCTGTGCTTCCAGCAATTCCAACACCAACGGTATCTAATAAAAAAACTTTTAATTGTTTTATTGTTTTTTCACTTAAATCTTCATATTTCGACGAAAAAATATGTTTAGAGAAAATTTCTGCAACCTCTTCACCCATTATGATACGATCAATTAATTGTTTTGGGATAAAGAGATAGTTTCAAACTCAGCAGGACTTGTTATTTCTATCAATTCAAGGTCATCAGAGTGCTTGATTTCTCTATGATGAATCTCTGGTGGCTGATAAACTACATCGCCCTCATTCAAAGTGAATGTTCCCTCACCTTTATATTCAAACTCTACACTGCCTTTTAAAATATAAACCATCTGAAATTTCAATTTATGATAATGCCATTCCCCATTAGCATGTTTACCTTCTATTGCTTTAATAACATTGGCTCCAAAATCACCAGAGGTTGCTTCTTCAATACCTAAATTCTTATAAGAAAAAAAACCACGTAATCCAGATTCAAATTTGTTTTCTTTAGCCCTTGTAATTTTAAATTTCATTTTCACCTCTCTCAAAAAAATAATTCTTATTAATCTTCTATTTCTATAACATATCAAAAAATACCAATTTCTGTTTTAAAATCCATACCATGGCCAGGACGTGACGTCGGTGTTAATGTTCCATTTTTTGGAAGAAGTGGCTCTTTCCAAAGATGATCATACCAACCCATATACTCAAGCCATGAGGGGTTTTCAATAGAAGCAACAATATGAATTGAAAGTTCTGGAAACATATGCGGTGCAATTTTAATTCCAAATTTATTTGCTAATTTTGAGCTATAAATCAAATTTGTATAACCTCCTCGCATTATGTCAGGTTGAAGAATAGGTATTTTTTTTCCTTTCATAAAAGGTAATAAATCGTGATGAGTGAAATTATTTTCACCAGTTACTATTGGAATTGATGTTGAATTACAAACTTTATCATAACCATCAAAATCGTCTGCCATAATTGGTTCCTCGAGCCACTCAGGTTCATAACTTTCAATTTTTTGGCATACTTTAATAGTTTCTTCTACTGACCAGCCTTGATTCACATCAATCATTATTCCAATATCTTTACCAAGTTCATTTCGCATATCACGAACATTAACAATATCTTCGTCATTACTAAAACAATGAGCGACCTGCATTTTTATAGACTTAAATCCTTGCTCAACATATTTTTTTGCTTTTTGTATCATACCATCATGACCTAGGCCTCTATAACAACCTGATCCATAAACGGGCAGAGATTTTTGATTTCCTTTCCATATTTTCCAAAGAGGCATTTCTTTTGTTCTTCCATAACAATCCCATAGAGCAATATCTAATGCTGACATTGCCATTACAGTTATTCCCATCCTTCCTTGTATGAAAGTAGCATTCCACATTTTATTCCATAAGGCTTCAATATTATCTATACTTTCACCAATAATAAGTGGTTTTAACATTTCATTTATACACATTTCCAAAGTTTTTAAACCACCTGCTAAAGGATGAAGATGACCAGTTCCAATAACCCCATTTTTTGTTTCCACCTGAACAATTAAGAGATCTATTTTTTCAAGTTTTAAGAAACCTGTTTCAGGAGGATCAGAAAATGGTACTGAAGTTATTTTTGTCTTTATAGAACTTACTATCAATGATTTTCTCTCACATAATTCTACCATAATGATAGCTCTATTAAAATTATAAACTCAAGGTAAAAATTACTAATATCAATGACACAGTAATATTTAGTTGATAGATTAAATCAGATAAATAGTTGCTTATGTAAGGTTGATTTCAATGGAAGCTTTAATTAATGGAGTAAAAGTACCTAATTCACTTTTAAGTGAATTAAAAGAAACTAATCTCAAAAATACAACTGATGAAAAATTAAGACAAACACTAAATGACAATGGTTATCTCTTTTTGAGAAACGTTATTGAAAAAAATGATATTACTAAAGCTCGAAATGATATTTTTGAAAAATTAAAAAATGTAGATGAGCTTGAGGATCCATTTACTGAAGGCATTTGGTCAGGCAGGTCAAAAAGAGATGAATTACATAAAGATAGAGGAGGTTTTTGGGAAGACGTAAGTAATACAGAATCATTAAGAAAAATTACAAATGGCAATAATTTAGAAAGTGTTTTTTCTAGAATATTTGGAATTTCTTCAATTGGCTTTGATTTTATATTTTTAAGAGCAGTATCAGGAGGAAAATTCACTCATATGCATTGTGATGCAGGTTTTTTCACAAGAAAAACTCAAAAGGTACTCACATGTTGGCTTGTTTTTACAGATATAACTATCGATAAAGGTCCTTTATTTATAATTGAAGGGTCTCACAAATTTTCAGATATTAAAACCAAATATAAAGGATTTGACGTAGACATTCATAAACATATGAAAGCGACGATAGACACAAACCCTATAACTTTTGCTCAAGAAAGAAATACAAAAATTTTAACTACTCAATTTAATCCAGGAGACGCACTTATTTTTGGGATGTATACTGTTCATGGAACTTTTGAAAATTATGCTAATGATAAAAAAATACGCTTAACTTGTGACATTCGATTTCAACCTAATAATGAGTTGAAAGATCCTAGATATTTTGGACCAAAACCAACTGGAACTACTGGCGCTGGTTATGGCGAACTTAATAGCGCTAGACCACTTAATGAAGATTGGCATGTTAGATAACATATAAAGATAAAAACAAAATTAAAAATTGGATAGCACTACAAATTGTCTAACGCAAAAATACATGAAAGTTGGAAAATTGAACTGAACGAGGAATTTACTGCTCCATATATGTCAGATCTTAGATCATTTCTTAAGCAACAAATTTCGTCAGGTAAAAAAATCTATCCACCTATGAATAAAATTTTCAACGCGTTCAATTTAACCCCTCTTAGTAAAGTTAAAGTTGTCATTGTTGGACAAGATCCTTATCACGGTGAAGGTCAAGCAAATGGGTTAAGCTTTTCAGTTGAAAAATTCAAAAAAATTCCACCCTCTCTTCAAAATATTTTTAAAGAATTATTTGATGACCTTCGTATAACTTCTCCACAAAATGGTGATTTACAAAATTGGGCACGTCAGGGCGTTTTGATGCTTAACAATAGTTTGACAGTTGAAAAAGGCATGCCTGGCTCACACCAAGGTAAGGGATGGGAAAAATTTACAGATTCAGTTTTGAAAGTCATTAATAAAAAAAGAAATAATGTTGTATTTATCTTATGGGGAAGAAAAGCTCAGGAAAAGTGTAATTTTATTGATAAAAACTATCACTTACTTCTTGAAAGTGCTCACCCATCACCATTTTCTGCTCATAATGGTTTTTTTGGTTCTAAACCTTTTTCAAAAACAAATAATTATCTTAAACAAAAAAATATTGAACCAATAGATTGGCAGTTATAAACTTTTAAAATTGAAATGGTAACAATTTTATGAGTACTAACAATACTATTGGAATAATCTATATCATAGTTGCTATGGCAACATTTTCTGTTCATGATTCCATATTAAAATTTATCTTTCAAAAAGTCTCATTATATGAAATTTATTTTGGACGAACCTTCATTGCAGCAACATTATCTGCTGTGTTTCTACTTATTTATAAAAAAAAAATAATATTTATTACGTGCTACCCTGTTTTATCATTGATAAGAGTAATTCTTCATTTTTTAGCTTTTAGCATGTTCTTTATATCATTAACGTATTTGTCTCTTGCTGTGGCAACTGCCTTATATTTTTCAACTCCTTTTTTTATGTCAATTTTTGCTAGAACGCTTTTAAATGAAACTATTGGTTATAGGAGATGGTTAGCAATTTTTTTTGGGTTTATAGGAGTTTATATTATCTTAAATCCAACTTTATCTAATTTTGATTTTAAAAATTTATTACCACTTTTATGCGCACTTTTTTATGCTTTGTCGATGACTATCACTAAAATTACATCCGATAAAGACAACGCATATACTCAATTATTTTACTTTTACATAATAACCATAATTTTATGCTTAATTATGTATTTTATTTTTGGCTCAGGTCAATTTGATAAATTTGATGACCCAACAATTAAATTTATTTTTAGAGAATGGTTTAGTAATTTTGACTATACTTTTCAGTATATTGTTTTGATGGGCATTTTAGCTTCAATTGCGTTTACATGTGTCTTTAAAGCCTACAGTAACTATTCAACTTCAATTACATCTATATTTGAATATTCATTGATAATTTGGTCAATAATTATTGGATATTTTTTATTTGACGACATACCAACTATTAGAACTATTATAGGTGTAATCATTGTAATGAGTGCTGGTGTTTATATTTTTTTAAGAGAACAAAAAAAAGCTCAAGAAGTAAATTTAGACACTCCATTAAGAAGATAATATAATATTTAAAACTGAATTTATTAAACAAAGGCTTAAAGGAACATAAATGAAAAATGAACATCCAGGAGTTAACTGTCTTTATAAATTTATTGATGCTTTTAATACAGCAGAAAAAAATAAAATTATAACAAACTTACATTTTCCCCATTACGTCCACTCTAATGGAAATGAACCAGTAATTTATAAAAATGGTGAAGATTTTTGGAAATCATTAAAAATACAACTTGATAGAATGATTAAAGTTGAAAATTGGAGTTTTTCAACTTTAGATAAATGTAAAATTATAAATGAGACAGATAAAACACTTCAATGTGAAGTATACTTTAATAGAAGGTTAATGAATAAAAAAAGTTATGGATCAGCAAAAGGAATTTGGATTTCTACCAATAGGGATGGAATTTGGGCATTACAATTAAGATCAATGATTCCTGTTTCAGGAACAATTAGTTCTTTGGCAGGAACAAATATGAATAATAGTTGAATGTATGAAATTTTCTGAAGAAATTAATGTATTAGCAAAAATTAATTATACCGAAAAACAAAACTAATTTTAAATAAAGAATTTTTAGATGTTTAAAATATATTTTTTAATTTTATTTATAAATACATTTTCTCTTTCTACACTTGTAAATGCTAACCCATCTATAAAAATAATTGATGGAGATACTATTGTAGTTAATTCCGAAAAAATTAGATTTTATGGAATTGATACGCCAGAAATAAAACAAACATGTACTGATAATAATGGACAATCATATTTGTGCGGAATTAAAGCAACTTTAGAACTTAAAAAAATAATTGGCTCAAAAAAAGTATCATGTATAAAAAAAACAAAAGATAGGTATAAAAGATCTATTTCGATATGTTATGTAGATGGAAATGATATTAGTTCATTAATGGTAAAAAAAGGATGGGCACTCGCTTACAGAAAATACTCAAAAAAATATGTAAAGGACGAGTTCATTGCCAAATCAAACAAAGCTGGAATGTGGTCAGGAGATTTTATTGCGCCTTGGAAATGGAGAAGAATGAAGAATAAAAAAGTTAGATAAATCTAATTTTATTCTACATATCCTTTTGGTAACTTTTTCTTCTTAGGTTTTAACAATGTTTTTAAATGAGCAATTTCTTCGTCGGCTTTTTTGAACTCAGCTTGTTCTTCTTCTCTAACTTCGTCATTAATTCTCTTTTGTGCTCTTAATCTTCTTAATTCATACATCCTGTCTTCTTCTTCTTCGGTAAGGCTATCTTCATCTCTTTCCTCAAGAAGCTCAAGCTCAGATTTTTGGCTTTGGTTTTTATCAACGCCCTCTTCTTTATCATTTGTATTTTCAGCAGTAACTTCTATTTCTTCTATTTTTTGGACTTCTTCTGCAGACGCAACAGCCTCTTCCACATTCACTGTTGGAGCCTCTTCTGCAGATGCAACGGCTTCTTCTACATTTACAGTTTGAGCCTCTTCTGCAGACGCAACAGGCTCTTCCGCATTCACTGTTGGAGCCTCTTCTGCAGAAGCAACTGCTTCTTCTACATTTACTGTTGGAGTTTCTTCTGCAGACGCAACGGCTTCTTCTACATTTACAGTTGGAGTTT